>NZ_JADRHM010000075.1 GCF_018205345.1 Fusobacterium sp. DD2 | reverse complement strand
AAAAATACAGCTGCATTAGCTGCAGCTGTATACAAAATATTATTTCTTAGGTTCTATATGCCCATAGTCTCCATCTTTTCTCTTATAAACTATGTTCATTTCTCCAGTTTCAGCATTTGTGAATGGGAAGAAAACCTTATTCAATATTTCAAGTTGAAGGATAGCTTCTTCAATACTCATTGGTTTTGGTGGTAAATAAACTTTGACAACATTAGCTGCCACTTCTTTTTCCACTACCTTAGTATCAGGATTGTATTGAAGCTTTCTTGCCATAGGTTCTCTAGAACGGATAGCATCTTGAATTTTTTCTTTGTGTTTTTTCAATTGACCTTCTAATTTATCAACTACCTGGTCAATTGCTGCGTATAAATCTTCCTCAGTGCAAGTTGCTTTTACTGTACTTCCTTCCAGATATACTAGAACTTCAGCTGTGTGATAGTTACCAGTTTTTAATCTAACTGCTGATAAAGTCACAGCTATCTCTATGATACCATCGTGATACTTTTCAACTCTTCCTATTTTTGTTTCAGCATAATTTCTGATTGCATCTGTTATAACTAATTGTTTTCCATGGATAGACATTTTCATAATACCACTTCCTTGTTGTATCTTTTATCTTGTTACTATATTGTTCGTTAAACTTTCCTTATTTCCTTTTTTTAAATAAAAATTATTCTAAAATTCCTTTTTTCAAATAAAGTTGTCTATCTGAAATCTGTGCAAGATCTCTTGAGTGTGTAACAACTATAATTGTCTGATTTTTTCTCTTATTTATATCTTTAAGAATTCCAAATATCACTTCACTGGTCTCTTCATCTAAGTTTCCTGTTGGTTCATCTGCTAAAAGTATTTCAGGATCATTTATAAGTGCTCTGGCAATGGCAACTCTTTGTTTTTCTCCTCCTGACAGTTGAGAAGGTTTATGTGAAACTCTCTCTTTTAGCCCAACCAATGATAAAAGTTCCATAGCTTTCTCTTCAATCTCTTTTTTATTTCTGCTCCCCTCTATCATAGCTGGAAGCATTACATTTTCAAGAGCTGTAAACTCAGGTAAAAGATAGTGAAATTGAAATACAAATCCTAACATTTTATTTTTTATTCTGTCTCTTGCCTCATCTGAAAGAGAATCCACCTCTTTGTCTCCTATATATATCTTTCCACCATCTGCTTTATCCAGAAGCCCCATTACATTTAAAAGAGTTGATTTTCCTGATCCAGATCTTCCTAAAATAGAGATAAACTCCCCTTTTTCAACATCCAGATTCAGATTTCTCAATATATGCAAACTTTCATTTTTCTCATCATAATTTTTTTGCACATTTTCAAGTTTTAATATTATATTACTCATGTCTCAAAGCCTCCACTGTTTCCATTTTTGCTGCTCTATATGCTGGAAAAATACTAGATAGAAATATTACTATCAGATTTGTTCCTATTATTATTCCTACTTCTTTTGCTGATATCTCTACTGGTATACTTTTTATATAGTAAATAGAGGTTATATAAGTCAGATTAGAATTTGCTATATACCATAAAAATATAAGTGATACAACAGTCCCAATTAAAATACCTATAACTCCCAATATCATCCCCTGTATAAGAAATATTTTCATTATAGTTTTTTTGGAAAATCCCATTGCTCTCATAATACCTATATCTTTTATTTTCTCTCTAACTAACATATTTAGAGTAACCCATACAACAAAACCTGCTATTATAACTATAAGAGAAAAAACAAGAATCATTACAGTTTTTTCAAGTGCCAAAGCAGATAAAAGATTTCTATTTAAATCTCCCCATGTTCTGCTATAAATACCAGTTTCATTCATAATAGAATTTGCTATTTTAGGAGCATTATAAGGATTATTTAATGTGACATCCAGTTTATCAACAATATCCTCTCCATACATAAGGTATTGTACGGCTTTAAGAGGTAGGATAACCATATTCATATCATAATCATAGTACCCACTTTGAAAAGCCCCCATTATTTCAAATTTTATCTCTTTACTTTCAGCTGAAATAATTGTAACCTTATCTCCAACACGTGCTCCTATATTTTTTAAAAGTTCCTGTCCTATCAAAATTCCATTTGTTTTATCAGGAACTATACTTCCAACTGTGAGCTTTTTATCAAGGTCCATAGCAACATTTGCACTTTCAAGATCATATCCCTCTATTTTTACTCCAGATACATATCCTCCATACGGACCATCAAATTTCAGTATTCCCTGTGTTGAAATACCGGGAACTACCCCTTTAACTCCATCTATTTTCTGTATTTTACTTTTCAGTTCATCATAATTTTTTATTTTTTCTCCATTTGAAACAACAATATGACTTGTAACAGATAAAATACTGTTTATCATATTTTTATCCAAACCATTTGCTATACCTATAGATACTATAAGTACTATTATACCAATTGTAATTCCTACTATTGAAATTAAACTCTGTTTCTTTCTCTCAATAATATGTTTTTTTGCAATAAAAAACTCAACCATGTTATTTCCTTTCTGTAACTTCAAATCTGATTTGTGCTGTTTCTCCATTTTCAGCTATTATGCTTATTACCTGTTCTCCAGCTGAAAAATCAAAACTTTTTTCTCTCTCTTTAAAATTTCCTATATATTCTCCATTTAAGTACCAATATACGCTATACTCATTTGGATTGGAAATTTTTACAATTACCTTTTTCTTACCATCAAAATCCTTAGGTATTCTTATTTTTAAACCATTTAAGGGATATATAAATTTTATACTTTTATCCTTTTCTACAAGATTGAATATATCCATATTCTCTTTCACCAGATAGTTAAGAAGCTCTAATGAATAACTCAATATCACTTTTTCTTTACTCTTATAGAAATCTTCGTCTCTTGAATCAACAACTTTTCCCTTATCATTTATAAATACTTTTTTATAATATGGGGATATCTTTAAAGGTTTAGCATTTTTAGGTACTTCCACCTCTTCAGTAGGGACATTATACTTAACTCTATACCCTGTTTGAGTATCAATCTCTATCTTCTTTAAATCTCCTACTGGCTTTTTAAAATGTTCCTCATTTTTAGGCAGTGCCTTAAAAATATTAAACATTAAAATTCCTGCTGTTCTTATTCCACTTATGTTAGCGTTACCCTCTCCTGTAAAGTTTCCACACCAAGCTACAACTGTCCATTTTGGATTAACTCCTGCAGCCCATGCATCTCTTTGTCCATAACTCGTTCCTGTTTTCCAGGAGATATTATCACTTCCAGTGTAAAGATTCTGTATTCCATATCTTTGAACATGGCTCAAATCTTCTATAGTTAGGTATGCTGCTCCTCTGCTGATAAGTTGTCTACCTTTAGAATTTTTATCTTCAGCAGTATATTTTAACTCCTTAAAATTTCCATAATTAGCAAGACCATAATACAATTTTCCCACATCTTCCATTGTCATCTCTTTAGTTCCTAAAATCAATGAAAGTCCATATCTTGAAAAATCATTATCAGCAAAACCACAGACATCTTTTAAAAAGAAAAAGAATCTATCCTGTCCATACTCATCTAAAAGATTTACAAATGGGATGTTTAATGATTTTCTTAAAGCATCTCTTGCTTCAACAAAACCTCTATATTTTTTATTAGCATTTTGTGGACTGAAGTTTGAAAAATACAATGGAATATCTAAAAGTCTTGACTTAGGAACTATCACTCCACCATCTATTGCTAAAGCATAAAGAAAAGGCTTTAAAACAGAACCTGTTGAACGATATGATGTAATTGCATCTACCTGTCCATTTTTACTAAAATCATAAAAATTCTGCGATCCTATATAAGATACCACATTTCCTGTATCATTATCTATTACAATTGCAGCAGCATTTTTTATACCCCGATTTTCTATATGCTCACCATAATTTTTTACTATTTTCTCCAGTTTTTTCTGAATATCACTATCAATTGTTGATGTTATTATTTTTTTATCTTTATATTTATCAACTAATCTCCTTGTAAGATGAGGAGCAAGTGAATCGAAATAGTATCTTTTTTCAGGAAGTTTTTCTTTTAACGATAATCTGTATTGACTTTCAGTAATTATCTTATTATCAAACATCGTCTTTAAAAGTCTATTTCTCTTTTTTAGAAGTCTGTCTCTATTTTTTTCAATATGCATAAGTCCAGGAGAATTTGGGAGCACTGCTAAAAGTGCTCCCTCAGCCCATGTAAGATTAACTGGTTCCTTCTCAAAATAGAGTAATGAAGCAGTTCTATAGCCAACAATATTACTTCCATATGGAGCATTATTTAGATATAGCTGTAAGATTTCATTTTTTGACAGATTATTCTCCATTTTCTTTGCCTCAACAATCTCAAAAATCTTACTTAGATAGCTTCTATCTCTATTTTTATACATCTTTGCAACTTGCATTGTGATAGTGCTGGCACCGATTCTCTTTCTATTTACAATATTAGTTTTTATAGCCCTTAAAATAGCAAGATAATTAACTCCTCTATGCTTATAAAACTCTCTATCTTCAAATGTTAAAACAGCTGCTTCAAGTCTTGGTGGTACTTTTTCATCTCCCTTGATATGCCATTGCTCATCTGAATTTAAGTAGGCACCTATTATTTTACCTTTGCTATCAAGTACTATCTGGCTATATCTTGATTCAATATCAGCTTTCATCCTATCTACATTAAAATCAACATAGATGTATGACACTGATACTATCACTATAATAAATACAGCTACTGTTGCAATCCAAAGTCTTTTCATTAGTTAACCTCAACTTTAAATCCTGTTAAGTATGCACTGTAAGCTCCATCATACATTGCCTGTGCCTCTGCTCCTGGTAAAGTAAACTCACCTTTTGTAACAGTATTTATTTTGATTACAAAACTTTGAGCATTCTTATTGTAATTTTCGAAAGTAAAGAAGAAGTTCACTCTGTCATCTCTTATATCTTCATAATCAAGCTCATTTCCATAAGTCTTCTGTTCTATCCAATCTGGATATTCAATATTCAATGCTCTGACATTTTCTACTTCCCAACCACTAGGTAAAATTTGTGTTAATGCAACGTTAGGTACTAAATAATAGCTATTTTGTCTATCTTCTGTTCCAGTTACATTTAATACCATGTAGAAAGTTGTTCCTGTAGGAAGAGACTTCACATCTATCTCTTCACCATTTTCAGCATAGAATTTTCTTTCTAATTTTATGTTGTGGAATTCATTATCTCTTTCAAAGTGAATTGGAATACCTTGCCAATATTCATTTATAAACAAATCATTTCCTTTTACAAAAACACTATTTACACCACTATTAAGTGAATATTGATATGTTCCATCTTCCATTTCAAAGCTTTTGCTTTCACCATTTATAACGATACTTCCTTTTACTGGACGATCTTTTGCATCTTTATTTATATCTCCTAGTGCAAGCATTGAATATCCTATTGTCTGAGTTGATAACCATTCATCAGATTGAAGATTTTCAACTATGTTATTATATAGATTTTTCTCCAGCGTTCCAAATATTTTATTATAAATATCAAGTACAACTGCTTCGTCTCTTAATTTAGAACCATAAGAGATATAATAATCTTTTGGAGTTCTTTCGTGAACATCAGTAGGTAGTTTAGTTGCTATCTTCTTAGCTAATTCTTCCTCACCAATATTATAATATGCTCCTGCAATATACCATTTACTTAAATCTGAAAGATCTTTGAAGTTGTTATCATATATGTAGTTTAATTCCCCAACTTCAGGCTCTTTAGCAGTAGATAATACATAAAGAGCATATGACTTAAGTTCACTACTTATATTGTTATTTCTTACAACACTCTTAGCATATTCAATCCAGTTTTGATATAGAGAACTTGGAACATAATATCCCTTCTCCTGAGCTAAGACCATAAATTGTCCAACATACATACTTGCCCAATAATCGTCATTTTTATTTCCAGGCCAGTAAGCGAATCCACCACTTTCAACCTGGTAAGAACTCAATTTTCTGATTGTAGCATTTACATTATTTACTATCTTTTCTTTTTCTATCTTCTTATTAGTTGAAAGTTCATCAATAAACAGTTGAGGAAATGCTGTAGATGTAATCTGTTCCACACATCCATATGGATATCTTATCATCTCATTTATTCTATTATCTATAGCAAGAATTGGTGCACTTGAAATAGTTATCTGTCCAGATACACTGTTTTGTACACTCTCTTGTGGAACTTGAAACTCTACCTGTCCATCTTTTAAATACTCAAGTTTATTTATTACTGTGTAAGGATTACTTGAAGTTACATCAATATCAATTTTTCTTTCAGTAGAGTACTTCTTAGATTTTACAGTTAAAACTGCCTGTGTTTTTCCAATGATATTTCCAGCTTTTACATCAAATAAGAAATCCTTAGTTTCGTTTTCTTTAAGATTTACAATATATTTTTCTTCATTTCCCTGGAATTTAAATATAATCTCTATATCTCCTAAATCTTTTTCAAGAGCAAATATTTTAACTGGAACTTTAAATTTATCTCCTACCTGAAGTGATCTTGGCATAGTTATATCTGCAATTATTGGAGCTTTAACCTCTACTCTCTTTTCTGCCATTCCATATTTTTCACCTTTTGCTCCAGTGACCATTACTCTTACTGCACCATTGTAGTTTGGAAGAGTTATCTCTACCTCTCCTTCACCATTTTCATCTGTTGATAAAACCCCTTTAAAAATTGATAGAGGTTTGAATCTTTCTGCCTGTTCAAAACCAAGAGAGTTTAATTTTGCAGCCATATTTATACTTCTTACAAATTCATCTCCACCTGGAGTTAAAATCTGATGTACCAGACCAAATGTAGTTCCTATGATTTCAGAATAGTTATCATAAGCTTTTACTTCCAATCCCTCTTTGCTGTAAAAATAGCTATATGGGTTAGGTGTTTTAAATCCTGTAATTCCAAGTAAACCTTCGTCAACTACAGAAAGTGTATAATCTACCTTACCTTGCTCTCTATTTTTTACCTTAACTTTAAAAGTTTCATTTGGATGAAGTTCATCTGGAGTATCTAAAGTAATATCCAATTTCTTATTTCCATCTTCTACCATTATAGGTACAGCACCATAAAGTCTGATAGGTCTGTCATTTTCTGAGTTACCATAGTTTTGGAAAAGTGCCACTGTAACATATGCATTTGGGAACATATTCTCTTTAACATCAATGTCTACACTATTTTTCAGTTCGTTTATATCTTTCCAATATCTTTCAAGTATCTTTCCTGATTTTGTAACTGTTATAAGAGCTCTATTTCCACTTTGTCCTTCAAATGTTACCTTTGCCTTTTCTCCTACCTGATATTTCTTTTTATCTGTTTCAATTTTTAATTTATCAATTATTTTACTTGTGCTAGGATCCTGCCAAGTACTTACATATAGAGTTGTTCCTGCACTCTGTTTAGTCTCTGTATCTTCTACTTCAACAAATACCTCTCCACTTGCTTCTACAGCATAATCTATAAGATATGGACGTTCGGTACTCTCAAATTCACCTTCATATAGTAAAACAGTATTCTTATCATTTTTTATTGATTTAACAAAGTCGTTATAATCATAGTAGTCCCACCACCAAGAATACTCATTTTTATATATTCTATACTTAATCTTTCTACCTGCTACATAATTTCCATCTTTTCCAGATACTGTGATAATCTGAACATTAAGCTTGTCTCCACTCTTTACAAAATTATCTTCTGGAGTCTCTATTCCTACATAACTATCAAATCCATTGACATCTATGTTGCTTATATTAATAACAGGACGTCCTCCACTTTCAATTACCTTAGTTACAATTTGGCCATTAAAAGTTATATTATTTGGAATATCATTAGGAATATTATCAAATACTATTTCACTCTCTCCATTATCATCTAATTCTCCTGATTTACCAAAAGTGAAATTTGGAGTATAAGAAGTTGGATTTTCAAATGTAAAGTTTTCATATTGTTTAAACTTAATATTCTTAGGAGTCAAAGTCATTTCTGAATTAAAATCAAGGTCTTTAGCTGGACTTCCAAATAGATATTTACTCTTTACCTCTCCAACTATTTTATCTGTTTTAGTAAGTTGTACCTCTTTTGGGAACTCTGTATTTACCTCTATCTTATATGGCACCACTGTTTCAATAGGAATTTTTAAGGTAAATTTCTTATTCTGATCTCCACCAGTATAAGCTACTACAGTCCAAATTCCTGTTTCACTTGTCTGATCTGTTTTAAATTCAAAAGTGAAAAATCCATCTTTTCCTTCTTTTATTACTTTATTTTCAATATATTTATCTCCTCTTGGAGTAAATACATCTATTTTTATCGGTTGATTTTCAGGGAATGAACTATCACTGTTTCTGGCAATTATTCCAATATTTACAGGATCTCCAGGTCTATATATTCCTCTACTTGAATACATAAATGCCTTGGCTCCATTATTTGCAAAATCTCCATCAACAAGGAATCCATCATAAGAAAGTTGAGAATCTGCCATTTTCAATAAAGAAACTTCTTTTCTATTCTCTGCAATTAAATAGAAAATATCATTTCCTTTTTCAAATGTTACATCTCCATTTCTATCTGTCATACTTGAATCTACAATCTGGTTGTTATAAGTTATACCTTTTACCATTACCCCTGACATAGGTCTGTTACTTACTACATCAAGTACAGTAGCTACAAGTTTTCCATTTTTTTCCTTCTGAGCTATTATTCCCATATCAGTTATTAATAGAGCTTTTCCTATCTTTCCATTAGTTGTGAAATAGTAATTTTGTCTCCATTCAGGAACATCATCATCAAAATTATAATCTACATCATCTTTAGTAAATGATAGCTCAACTACATATATTCCCTTATCTTTAACAATGTTTTTAAAATCTATCTCATTTTGTGTCCATACATTTTTTTGATATTTTAAATTAAATTTTTTATCAAGAACTACCTCACCAGTTTTACCAAGATTATCCTGTAATACATAAGAAGATATGTTTCCATTTCCCTTAAATGAAAAATCCTGTAAAAATTGAGTTATATTATTTGGAAATACCCTTGTTACTTTGACATTTATCTCTTTTATATTTACTGATCTAAATGCAACTTTATTTCCATTTGTCTTTGGCAATATTACTCCATCATTTGAAAAAATCAACTTAGGTTCAGTTTCTTTAAAAGTAACATCTAAAGCAGTATTCTCTTTTAATTCAGAGTTTTGACCTTTTAACCCTTTTAAAAGTGTCACTTTATATTTTTTACTAACATCAAATTGACCAGTGAGTATCACGTGATCTCTCATTTTAATTGTTCTAGTTGTAACAAATGGCTCAATTTTTACATAACTTTCCAAATTATCAGTATTTAACTCATCATTGAAAGCAATGTCAATACTTGGATTTAAACCACTGCTGGTAGAAAATTTTTCAACATCCAATTTTTCTACAGATGTCTTCTCTGGGGCTTGTTCCTCGACATCTTCAGTTTCTTCAACATCTTCATCTACTGTTTCTTCCTGCTGAATCTCTGTAGTCTGAGTAGCTACAGGCTGTTCATTTGTTTTGTTTTCCTGTTTTCCCTGGTTGTTATCCCCACATCCAACTATGAATGCCAGAAGTAAACACATCATTGTAAATTTCACAAATATCCCCCCTATTTTGAAAATATATCATATAGAATTTCTTTTAATTTATCGTTATCCATCTCTAATTTAAGCCTGGTCTTAAGAGCTTTTATCCGCAAATCATCTTCGAATATTCCATAATATTGTCTTCTATCACCTCTGCTATCTGTATCTAAATATTTATTTATCAATTGAAGAAATTTCTCTCCATAATTTTTAAATTTCTGATTTCCAACACCTCTTATTTTTAGCATTTCCCAACGATTTGCTGGTTTAAATTCTGCCATTTCAAGAAGTGTAACATCTGAAAATACAACATATGGAGCAACTTCCTCCTCTTTTGCTATATCATTTCTAAGTCTATTTAAATCCTCAAATAATGGATCATCATAATAATCATAAGAAACTTTTTCATCTTTTTTCCTATGAACAGTTATCTTATTATCTAAAATATCCCTTGATTTTTCATTTAATTTTAAAACTGGATAGCTTCCTGCACTGTGATCTATATAACCTTCAGCAAGTAAAAAGTTAACAAATTCCTCTATCCACTCAATTTTCCTATCATTCATAAGGGAAAAGGTAGAAAGTGTGTTATATCCTTTTCTTTGCATTTTGCTATCCACTCTTCCATAGAGAATGTTAACCAGTGTTGAAACTCCTATTTTTTCCTTAGCCCTTCCAATACAGGATAAGACCATCTGAGCATCTACTGTAAGATCCTCTATATCTTTCAAGCCACTGCAGTTTCCACAATTTCCACAATAGTTTCTTATTCTTCTATCTCCAAAATATTTCAATATATATTCTCTATAACAGCTTTCAAGATATGCATAGTCAATCATTGCATCAAGCTTTTTTCTCTTTTCCTCTTTTAATTCATCACTTGTTTCCAAATTATTATCAATTAAAAATTCCTGTATACTTACATCTTCCTGACAAAACAGAAGAATTGCTTCAGCCTTTCCACCATCTCTTCCTGCACGTCCTGCTTCCTGATAATAACTTTCTATATCTTTAGGTATGTTTCTATGTATTACAAATCTTACATTGGATTTATCTATTCCCATCCCAAATGCATTGGTAGCAATCATAACTGAAATCTCATCTTTAAGAAATTTTTCCTGATTTTCTTTTCTCTCTTCATCACTAAGTCCAGCATGATATTTTCCAACATTAAACTCCTTTAATTTAAGATAGGCATAAAGACTATCTACTTCCTTTCTGGTAGCTGCATAGATAATACCTGATTTTTTGGCATTATCTCTCAAATAGTTTACTAAAAATCCCTGAACTGCATTATTTATATCCTCTGAATCTCCATTTATCTTTATTACTCTAAAAAAAATATTTTCCCTGTCAAAACCATCAACATAGATAAAAGGGTCACTCATAGCCAATTTATCCACTATATCCTCTCTAACTTTTTTAGTAGCAGTAGCTGTAAGTGCAAGTATCTGGAGTTTCTGATTTACCTTTTTAATAAAAGTTGAAATTTCAAGATAACTTTTTCTAAAATCATGTCCCCACTGAGAGATACAGTGTGCCTCATCAACTGCTACCATAGAGATTTTATATCTTTTTATAAAATGAATAAAATTATCATTATGCAATCTTTCAGGAGCAACATAAATTATTTTTGCCTCTCCTCTTTTTATCCTGCTTATATTATCCAGATACTCTCCTCTATTTAAGATTGAGTTGAGATAAACACTCTTTATACCAAGGAGCCTTAAGGAATCAACCTGATCTTTCATCAAAGATATCAAGGGAGATACAACTATTGTCAGCCCATCAAATAAAAGTGCTGGAATCTGATAGCAGATTGACTTTCCCCCACCTGTGCTTAATATGCCCAGGGTATTTCTGCCTTCCAGTACTGAATTAATGATAATTTCCTGACCTTTTCTAAAATCATCATATCCATATATAGTTTTCAATAATTTTTTAGCTTCTCGTTTCATTCTTTCTCCAATTTTCATTAGTATTCTATATCTATTATACCTTATGATTTTCCCTTTTACCATCTTTTATGAAAATACACTATAAAAAAAGCTGAGTAACATTTTTAAAAAAATGTTTTACTCAGCTCTCTTTTTTGTA
>NZ_JADRHM010000074.1 GCF_018205345.1 Fusobacterium sp. DD2 | reverse complement strand
ATTGGGATAAAAGTAAATTATTTCCAATGAAATATGATATAATATCAGAAGATAAACTTAAAAATAAAGAGATTTATAACATACAGGAGGGGGAAAATAATGCTATACAAAAATGAAAATGGTTGGAAAAAACAACTTGCAAAGGAAGAAATTTTTAAATTTTCAGAAGAGTATAAAAGTTTCTTAGATATTGCAAAAACTGAAAGAAAATTTGTAACAGAGGGAATAAAATTTGCTGAATCTAAAGGGTTTGTAAATGCTTTAGAGGAAAAAGATTTAGTTCCTGGAGATAGAGTTTACTATGTAAATAGAGGTAAAAACCTTGTACTTGCAATAATAGGTAAAGAGGATATTGAAAAAGGGATCAACTATGTAGTATCACATGTGGATTCACCAAGACTTGACCTTAAAGGAAATCCTTTATATGAGCAGTTTGATCTTGCATATATGAAGACTCACTACTATGGTGGAATTAAAAAATATCAATGGGCTTCTATACCACTTGCTATGCATGGTGTAGTTATACTTGAAAATGGTAAAAAAGTAGAAATTTCTATTGGAGAAAAGGAGTCAGATCCAGTATTTACAATACCTGATATTCTTCCTCACTTAGCTGGAAAAGTTCAGGGAGATAGAAAGATGAGAGAGGTAATAAAAGGAGAAGAGCTTCAAATCATCGTTGGAAGTATCCCATCTACTATAGAGGATAAAGAGGTAAAGGATAAAGTTAAATATGCAATTTTAGAGATATTAAATAGAGATTATGGAATTGTGGAAGAGGATTTTATATCTGCAGAACTTGAACTTGTTCCAGCTGGAAAAGCAAGAGATTTAGGATTTGATAGATCTATGATAGGTGCCTATGGACAGGATGACAGAATATGTGGATATACATCTATGAGAGCCTTAACTGACATTGAAGGAATACCAGAAAAAACAGCAGTATGTTTCCTAGCTGATAAGGAAGAAATCGGTTCTACTGGAAGTACAGGGCTTACATCTGACTTTTTAGGATTCTTTACTGGTGATATGATAGAAAAAGTAAAAGGTAACTTTAATGAGATGATGCTTAGAAGAACACTATGGAATTCTCAGGCTCTATCATCAGACGTTAATGCAGGAATAGATCCAATATTCCCAAGTGTTCATGACTCACAAAATGCTGCTAAAATCGGTTTTGGTGTAGTTGTGACTAAATATACAGGTGCAGGAGGAAAAAGCTCTACAAATGATGCTGACGCTGAATACGTAGCAAAGGTAAGAGGAATATTAAATGCTGAAAATGTATGTTGGCAAATAGGAGAGCTTGGAAAAGTAGATGAAGGTGGAGGAGGAACAGTTGCAAAATATCTGGCTGCTCTAGGAATCCATACTATTGATATAGGACCAGCACTACTTGCTATGCACTCTCCATTTGAAGTATCATCAAAGCTTGATGTATATGAGACTTACAGAGGATATAAAGCATTTTATAAAAGAGGATAATAGAAAATAATATATTGTTTATGAGAAAAATTAAAAAATATTTTTACTTTTTTAGGAAAATGACATTTTCTGACATAGGTAATGTTGTATAATAAGCTAGACAAAGTGAGATATTAAAGGCAAAAGGTATCTCATTTCATCGCTCCTTTAAAGGCCACCTAGTTGGTGGCTTAAGATATCTAACTATGGCACATTGCCAGTTTTAAATAGTGTGATAGAGATATTTTTTCTCATATCAGTATAATTACTCCAGGGGATAGAGGCTGTTTTAGGCCTCTATTTCTATTTTATATACAATTTTGGCTATCTCCTCTATTCCATCTATTATATATTGTGAATACATATAGATATATTTTCCAGGGATAGGGTAGATATCTCCATTTTTAATAGCTTCAATCTCCTGCATACTTTTATCATTTTTTATAAAGTCAAAAAATTTGCTGCACTCTTTCTTATCTGTAGAATCCCAAATAGGAATGAGAATTATTTCAGGATTAGCTGCAAGGACACTCTCTTTAGAAAGCTTTGCAAAACCATTTGCATCTATCTCATTAGCAACATTTGTAATATAGATTTGAGATAGCATATCATCAAACATGCTTCCCTTTCCATTGGTACTTCCATAATGAGAGTATTCAAGAACTCTTGGTGGAGTTATATCCAGCTCTTTTATTTTTTTCTGCACCTTTTCAAGCCTTTTTTTCATGTTAGATACTATTTTTTCTCCAGCTTCTTCAACCTCTAATATTTTGGCAAGTTCATAAATAGTCTCAATTTCTTCTTGAAAACTTCTGGGGGTCTTATATATATAAACATAAATTCCAGCCTCTTCTAAATGTGCAACAACAGTTTTTTTAGTCCAGTCTGGAGCAATTACAATATCAGGTTCCATAACAATGACCTTTTCTATGTTGTCATGTACCTCTTCAATATCATCTATTTTGTTCCACAGAGCTGACCTCATTTCGTTTTTGTGAGAATTGCCACTAAGAGCTAGAATACGTTCTTTAGGTACAAGTCCATAGACCATTTCATCTCTTCCCATTGAAAGGGAAATTATTTTATTGTATTTTTTGCTGTTCACTTCACTGTAAGTTTCTATAGTGAATGTAAATATTAATAATAAAAAAAAAGAATTTTCTTCACAATATCCTCCTGAGTATAAATAAAAAACTCCAATTATAAAAAACCGGAGTTTATTAAACTAGATGGTATCCTTTTAATAGAAAAAAGTCAAATTTTAAATTTTTTAAAAAAAATTATTAAAATGACATTATATGTCATGGTAAAAGAGTATAATTAAAATATAAAGATAAAAACAGAGCAGATTTTTGATAGAATCATCTCCTTATTTTATTATTGTTTTATTGCATGGAAAGGACTGTTGCAAATTTGTAGCAGTCCTTTTCATATACAAAAAACAGGGTGCTCATTGAGCACCCTGTTCTGTTAAACTGGTAATTCTAGCAGACAAATCGCTTTACCTCTTTGATGACATAAATTTTGTTTTGTTGACATTTGACCTCATAACGTTCCCCAATAAAGCTTCTGGCTATCTCATCAATCACGCTATCTTCAATAGGAAGAAGGGTCAAATCATAGTTAAATTTAACTACAGATAATTGTCTTATAATCTCTCCCTCATTATCTGTCTGTTGCCAGTGTATTATATTGATATTACTATTTGTAAAAAAGCTCCCCAAAAAGATAAAGTCATCGTCATGCTGAAATTGTAGTTCCATGATTTTCTTTGCTTCATGTTCATTAGCAGCCCGTTTAAATTCCATAGACTATCAACTCCATTTATTTATTTGAAACTAAGCTTTTATCTTTTGTTAATATTTTATATATTATATACATTATACCACATTACAACAATTTATGGTATTTATAATTTTTTTAAAAATAAATTATCATCACTTTTCCTCTATCTCCTTTAAAAAATAAAGCAAATATAGTATACTAGATAAAAGTATGAGAATTAGCAAGTTTGGAGATGATTGAATGATATTTTTTTCAAAGGATGTAGATTTTAACGACATTGCCCTTGAATTGGATAAAATAATGGTGAAAAAAATAGTCCCTCTTATAAATCGTCAGGATTTAAAGGGAGATGAGATGTTAGCAAAAGAATTTGAAACTCTTTTAAAAAAGATTGGAAAATTGAGAATAGCTACATATAATGGAGAACCGGTTTTTACCTTTGAACCACAATACTGCTTTTCTACAGCAGAGACCTTTAGAAGAGGTGGGCATTTTTTAGATGCAATAGCGTGGTATCTTATGAGTTGTACCAGAGAGTGTGATTTTTCATCTCCATATACAAGTATTGCAGGTTTATTAAAAGAGGCTCAGAAGTATAAAAGTGCCATGACTGTGTATAAGTTTGCAGATAGATTGTTCCCAAGGGATTTTAAGGTCAGTATAAGAATGGCAATTCTTTTATATTTCCATATTGAGGATAAAAGTTTTGATGGAAGTGATTTTGTAAAAGAGCTTAAAGAAGCTGAGAAAAGCCTTGGAAGTTATGAGGCAGTAAAAGATATGGTAAAGATGCTATATAGTAGACAGTATAACCTGGATAGTTTTTTTTATGACTATGAAGCAAGAGCAGGTTATTAATATAAAATAATTATCAGAGGAGCAGAAAATGAGATTTAAGAGTCGTTTAACTAAAGAGGATATGGAATATATAAATCTGATGTGTTCAGAGCTATGCAAGCATGCTCAGGCATATAAATTTATAGATGTTATTAAAGGAAGTATGTGTGAGTTTTTAGACCTTCAGGAGCACTATAGAAGTTTTGGAGGATTTTTCAGATATATTATGGCAGATGCCAATGAGAAAAGATACTATCTTTTAGATGAGGATTATGATGTAGTGGACAGTTTTTTTGTAAATGATGAAGGGATATTTTTAGATGCTAAAATTGCTGAAATAGACAGTGATGAGCATATAAAAAAAGTATATGACACTATTCCAGAGACATGCAGTGCTGTTGGAATATCTCAGGATAAATTGGAAACACTTATGAGTTCACAGGATACCTACAATGGAAATTGGTATAGATTGGGAAAAAATATATTGGAATTTACAGATATGTTTTTAGCTGCAAGAATAGTTGATAAATATTTACAGATGGGGCTTAAATATTCTGATACTCCAGATATAGCTATCCTGGATAGTAAAACTGCCAATCATATAGAGATGCTAAAAATAAAAAGGGTACCACTATATTGTAAAAATGAAGGAAGATTAAAACTTTTAGATGTAAAACTTGATATTGGAGAAGATATGGACCTGAATTTAGATAGCAATGATGAAGGATTTGAGATATTTATGGATAATTATATGGACACCTATAGAGGAACATATGAATATTATAGAGATAAATTTGGAGATATGGCTAAAGAGATATTTGCACTTGCAAGACTTGGGCAGATTTAGTTTTAATATAAAAAGAGCGGGATATTCCCGCTTTTTTACATATAATTATAAAGATTTTGTGTGAAAACAAAAAAGCTGTTGCAAATCAGTTATGGATACTGACTTATAACAGCTCTCTTTCACTTAGTTATTGTCGTCTCTTATCTCTTCAATTGTATAGTTTGTTTTTACTTTATAGTTAAGCCCTATAAAATGGACTGCTATATTTTCAAGTTCATCATCATCTATTTTTCTATCACCTTGGTTCTGTATAGACAAGGATTTAATCCCATTATTTTTAAATACACTTATTAAAATATCTTTATAATTATATACACCCAATGCATTTGGGTTATCTTTTTTCAGAAGCACAGTAGATTCTTCACATAGAAGAAACTCTGGAAAAATATCGATTTTTTTCATATGCATCCCCCCCACACCTCTATGATAATACAAATTCACAAAAATATAAAGGATTATTTTTATAAAAAAACATACACCCTATATTTTTATTTTATTATAAAGTCATAGAGTTGTCAAATGTTCACGAGAAAGGTAAGATTTGACCAAGGTGAGGGAGAATTTTGTTTTCTTAAATTGACAATCTAAACTATGTGGGGTAATATTTTAAATGTAAAATATGGAGGTGGAATATGCAGATTATCTTACTTATATTGGGGATTTTATGCTTTTATAAATTTGATGCAATGCTTGGAATAATTTTACTTGTTTCTGCTGTGATATTAAGTTTTTATAGCATAATTAAAAAAATAATTGAAATAATAAGATTAAAAGTTAAAGAAAAAGAGGAAAAAGCAAAAGAGGAAGAAAAGAATAAAAAACATAAAAAAAAGAAAAAAATGTAGATTTAAAATGAAATTATTGATTATAAAATATTTATCTAATTAAAGAACATATATCTTTGAAAGTTATCAGATATATGTTCTTTAATCTTATATGATTATTTTGTATATGTTAAAAATTCTTTAGAGAGCTTATGTTTTCCAGTTACTAAATCAAAGAATGCTTTTTGAACTGCTGATGTAATCCTTCTTTCTCCATTTCCTACCTGAATTCCATCAACTGAGTATACAGGTGTAATTTCAGCGGCAGTTCCAGTTAAGAATAATTCATCACACGTATATAATAATTCTCTTGGAATGTTTTGTTCAACAACTTCATAGCCAAGTTCTTTTGCCAGCAAAATAACTGTATCTTTTGTAATTCCGTCAAGTGCCGAAGATCCGTGTCCAGGGGTAATTATCTTTCCATTTAAGACTACAAATAGGTTTTCTCCGCTCCCTTCACTGACATTGCCTAGATAATCAAGAGCAATCCCTTCTTCATAACCATTTTCAAGTGCTTCCATTTTAATAAGTTGAGAACTAAGATAATTTCCACCAGCTTTTGCAAGAGAAGGCAGAGTATTAGGAGCAGGTCTTCTCCAAGATGACACTTGAACACGAATTCCTTTAGTCAAAGCTTCCTGACCTAAATAAGCTCCCCATGACCATGCAGCAATAGCAACATCAATTGGACAGTTAGCTGGATTTACTCCCAACTCAAAATATCCTCTATAAACAATTGGACGAATATATCCCTGTGTTAAATTATTTGCATTAACTGTTTCAATTATAGCTTTTTTTATTTGTTCCTCTGTAAATGGAATAGATGTTCTATATATTTTTGCAGAATTAAATAATCTCTTGATATGTTCGTCAAGTCTAAAAATAGCTGGACCTTCTTCTGTATTATATAGTCTAATTCCTTCAAAAAAAGATGTTCCATAGTGAACTACATGAGATAATACATGAATATTTGCCTCATCATGTTTAACTAATTTTCCGTTCATCCAAATTTTTGTTGTATTAATCATTATATTTCCTCCTAAGTATTATTTATTAGGTACATATTTTTCTAAATTATTTATTGCAGCTGTTAAGTTCTCTTCTGTAATTGTAAAAGCAGCCACTTTAACATCATTTACAGAAACAGCTTTTGTAACAACCTGTTTAATATCATTGCTATCAACTCCAAACCACTTATAAGAAGTTGGTAAATTGATTTTCTTATAAAATGGAAGCAGTTCATCAATAGTCTCATATTTACCATCTAACATAAGCTGAACAAGGACTCCATAAGATACTATTTCTCCATGTAAATGGTTGTGTTCAACTTTAGGTAATGTAGTAAATCCATAACATATTGCATGGGCAACACAGCTGTTGTAATCGTTAATAACATGATTTGAAACAAGTCCTGTATTTACAATTATTGACAATATTACTTCTTCCAAAGCGGAAGAAACTTTATTATTTTTACAATCTTCAAGTGCTTCCTCACCGTATGTAACTAAAGGATTATAACAAAGCATAGACATTTTTACTCCTAGAGAGTTGTAATAATCAAGTTGTTTTCCCCGTGCTGAGAACTCAGGTTCGAATCCTTTAGCTAAAGTATCACCAATTCCTGCCCACAAATATTTTTGAGGAGCTTCAGAAATAATTTTAGTATTAATGAAAGTATGTTCAGCAGGTTTTCCTCTCCAATATAGTCCATGAAATATACCATCAGGTTTATACACAGCACAAACACCAGTAATGCTTGCACATGTAGAGGCAATAGTTGGGAAAGCAAAAAGAGTTTTATTCAATTGGCCAGTTAAAATTTTACAAGTATCAAGGGCTTTTCCCCCACCAAAAGAAAAGATAATATCAGCCTCTTGGACATTTGTATTTTCTTTTAACATATCTACATTTTCATAAGCAGCTTCTCCACCATACCATAAGATATCAAGAACTTTAAAACCTACTTTTTCAACCTCTTCTTTTACAAGATGTGCAGCTTTTTCTAAAGCGGTTTTTCCACCGATAAAGACTATCTTTTTACCATAAGATGAAGCTATCTTAGGTACTTCTGAGTAAATATCTTCTCCGATACTATAATTAGGTAAAAATACATTTTTCATAAAACTTCTCCTCCTTTACAGTTCAACTTGTGCTTTTTCTTTCTTCGTCAGTGCAAAACCTTTAGCAAACATACTTGCCAAAATAGAACCTGATAATTGATGAATAACAGTGGCAAGAGTTGCTGGAAGTACTGTAAGAGGATTAGTAAATTGTGTAGCTAATCCTAAAGCCAGACCTGAGTTTTGAAGACCAACCTCTATAGATAGAGCTTTTTTCTTTTCGTTATTCATATTTGTTAATGCTCCGACTAAATATCCAAGTCCAAATCCAATCCAGTTATGAAAACATACAGCTAAAATAAGAGAAATACTTGCATTTAATAGATTAAGTTTATTTGGAGCTACACAAAGTCCCATAATCATGACGATAGTGATGATAGGTACTATAACTAGAATATTTTTATATTTTTCAATATGTGACTCAAAAAAATGTCTCAATAAAATTCCTGAAGTAATAGGGATAATTACTATTTTTACAATGTCGAAAACCATTTTTAAAACATTAATTTCAACCCATTGTCCTGCTAAAGCATAGGTAAGTGCTGGAGTTAATAGTGGAGCAAGAAGAGTAGATACAGTTGTCATTCCTATTGAAATAGCGATATCTCCTTTAGCTAAATATGTCATTACATTGCTTGCAGTTCCTCCAGGGCAAGTTCCAAGTAGGATAAGCCCAACAGCTAAAGCAGGAGGCAGATTAAATGCTTTTGCAAGGAAATATGCTACTAATGGCATAATTGTAAATTGTGCTACACACCCAATCAGAATATCTTTAGGTCTTGTGAAAACAATTTGTAAATCCTCTTTTTTAAGAGTAATTCCCATAATAAACATGATTATTCCCAATCCTATAGTAATAAGTGATTGACTAAATACCTTTACTTTTAAAGCTAATAAGAAAGGAGCTGGAAATACCATAGCTATGATTGCCATAGTTAAGATAAGAAGAACAAAATACTTTCCCATAATGTTGCTCAAACGATTGAAAAAAAACATAATTATCACTCTCCAAGATTTTAATAAAATTTATAAAAAAAAACAGCCTAGTTAGGCTGTTTAATCTATCACAAGAATTATATTTAAGATTATTTCTCAAATTTTTTATTCATTGAAGGACGAAATCAGTTTATACCTAACATAAGATTTATTAGTATGCGAAAAAGTATTGATTATAGATATTATTATAATCAATATAGCTATTATACTAATAATTATGACTAAGTTAGATACTAGTGACATCTGTTCCCTCCTGTTTAAAAGTTATATAAATTTTCTTTATAATATACTAAGTTGACAAAAAAATCAAGAAATTTTCAAAAAAAAATCATGTTTTTTATAAAAATTGTTATGAAAATCTCAATTTTTAGAAGATTAAAGGATTATTTATTTGCAAGGAAAAGTCCTATTTGAGCTAAAGTTGCAGAACCAAGATATGTTCCTATAAAGACAAATATTCCTGTAATTGCAATTTTCCAAGACAAACTTCTAAGTACCCCTAACTTATTTGCAACTGAGATTCCAGCATATGTAAGAATAGGAGTTGTGATAGATAGAAAATCCACACCATTTATAGCTTTTACCACTTCGTTGCTCATCATGCAGAATATAAGAGATGTAATTGATACCCATCCAAGGATAGGGAAATCTCTTATAAATTTTACAGGGCAACGTTGCATAAATCTTTGAATAGCAATTCCAATTACAGCAAATAGTCCAAGAATAAACAGTCCAGCTATTGTATAACCAGTGATTTTAGGACCTCTTTCACCATATTTCATCACCTTTATCCATTGAGTAAACAATATAAGAGAAAGGCTCAGGATAAGAATAAGTATATTTTTAACATAGTAGTTTTCAGTTATATTCTTAGTCATTCTTTTTACCTCCAGTTAATTTTCTATACATAAATCTTTGAAGAGGTACTGCTACAAAGACCATTGTAAATGTTCCTATAAAACTTGTAAGGAGCTGACTTGCAGCAGCATAAGCTCTAATTGTTTCAGCTTTCTCAGGGAATACAGCAGCAAGAGATGAACTTGCAGCAGTCATCATACTTGCAGAACCCATTCCTGAAGCTATAGCAAGAGCCTCTATTCTGTAACCAAGTTCTAAGAATATTGGAGCAGCAACACTGAAGAAAATAGCTCCAAACAGAGTACCAAAGATATACATTGAAAGAACTCCACGTCCTTCATCTGAGTTTAAAGTGTATTTTTCAGAGATATATGCAAGCTCTCCCTCTCTTCCAAGACCAAGAGTTGACCCAATAGCCTCTCTTCTCAGTCCAATTGCAATAGCAACAGGAAGCCCTATTACAACTGTTCCAACATTTCCAAGCTCCTGAATAAGGAAGATCCAACCTATTGAAAGGATATCCTTAAGTTTTGGAGCAACGTCAGCACCATATTTAGCCATAAGTGGCAGCATTATAATAATCAGATATTTTCCAGCAAAATTTACATTTTCCTCAGCATAAATCTTTTTTAATATCCCTTTTCTGAAGCATTTAATTGCAAGAACCATAGTGATGATAAGTGCAAATAGTAAAGGCAAAAGTCCAATTTTGAATTTTCCAAAAGTGATAGCTCTAAATCCTATCATCTCAGCTGCAAATATAACTATTACAGAGAAGATAATAAGGTAAGGCAGATTCTTATTTTTCATCGTTTCCTCCTAAGATATCTATAGTTTTTTTATACTCTTCATAACTTTTTTTATAAAGTTGTGATTTATCAATTTTTCCACTCATCTCTTTTAATACACTCATTAGAAATTGTGGGAATATAGAGAAGATATACTCATTGTCTTCGTGGATAAAATCGTCTCCATGGATAGTTCCTTTAAATCCACTATAACCAATCTGAATAGATGGAATAATATATGAAAGGTCTCCAATATCACCTGCTGCACTGATAGGTGTTTCATCTCTACAGAATTTTATTTCTTCAAATTTTTCATAAGCTGATTTTACAAATGTTGACAGATATCTTGATTGAATAAATGGCAGATATCCCATATTTGTTTCAATTTCAACCTCTCCACCAAGAGCCATTGCAGATCCTTTTGCCATATTATCAAGCTGATTTGCAAGTTTTATCATATATTCAGCAGAGTGAGCTCTTATATCTGTTCCAACAGTTATTTCATTTGGAATTACATTTACTCCCATATTAGAGTGAAGAACAACAGGATTTATTCTAACTAAATATTTTTCATCAATCTGCTGTCTATACATACCAAGGGCAACATTAAAAAGAGTTGAGATGCTGTATGCATTAACTCCTGCTGATGGTGCAAATCCAGCATGAGCTGCCTTTCCCT
Organism: Fusobacterium sp. DD2; assembly: GCF_018205345.1. Classification (NCBI taxonomy): domain Bacteria; kingdom Fusobacteriati; phylum Fusobacteriota; class Fusobacteriia; order Fusobacteriales; family Fusobacteriaceae; genus Fusobacterium; species Fusobacterium sp. DD2. Next base: position 791 of record NZ_JADRHM010000074.1, on the reverse strand, counting down.
TAAATTTATAATTTTTATACATAAATCCAGCTAAATCACAGTTTACCTCTATACTTCTTTGTGGGAATACTCCTCCCATAGCATGGACACAGATTCCAAAATCATACTCATCAAAGATGCCATCTTTCATACCTTCTGCTTTTCCGCCAAAGTATGTGATAACTCCATCTTCTTTTAATTTTTTTCTGTAATCCAGGTCTAAATACTCTTCAGCAGGGACAAAAATAAATCCTATTGAGAAATCAAGATTCTTATACTCTTCATTTTCAACAAGAGATCTAAAAAGATGAAGCATAATTGCAACTTGAGTGTGGTGACCACAGTTGTGAGCTGCTCCAGTTTTACAGTCTGCATGGAAGTGACTAGGGGCAAAGACTCCATCAAGTTCTGCAATAACTGCTACATTGATGTCCTTTCTTTCTCCTGGGAGATTGAATTTAATTCCTGTTTGAGCAAATTTTTCAATCTTTACCTGAGGAAGATATTTTTTTACATAATTTTCTACTATATTAGAGGTATGATTCTCTTTAAATCCTAATTCTGGGTTTAAATAGATTTCCTCTCCTATACTGAAAATCTCTTTGAATTTTTCCATAAAAACATCCTTTCTGGTTTTTAATATTATATTAAGGTAAAAAAATTGTGTTTCTTTACTTAGTAATTGTACCAGTAAACTCAAAAAAATCAATATTTTTATGGTATGTCCGTAAAATAAGAACACTTAAATTTATTGGGGTTTTGAGATATATTATCTATATTTTAAAAATAAATTATAAAAAAATGAAAAAAGC
>NZ_JADRHM010000073.1 GCF_018205345.1 Fusobacterium sp. DD2 | reverse complement strand
TTCTCAGCTACTTTCTATCTTATTATTCAAATTATAATTTCCTAATATATAAAAAAACTACACCCTCCATCTTAGTTGTCTAAGATTTTGGGTGCAGTACAAAACAGCCTCTTTTTTTTCTAGAATGCAGGAACAACTCCTCCATTGTATTTTTCAATTATAAATTTTCTTACTTTTTCACTTTTTAAAGCATTTATAAGTTTTACAATATCCTCACTATTTTCTTCTCCAGCTCTTACAGCTATTACATTTGCATAAGGTGACTCTTCTCCTTCAAGAGCAAGTGCATCTTTTACAGGTGAAAATCCAGCTTCTATTGCATAGTTTCCATTTACCACTGCTGCAGCTACATCTGGAAGAACTCTTGGTAATTGTGGTGCTTCAATTGGTTTAAATTTTAATTTTTTAGGATTTTTTACAATATCAAACTCAGTAACATAAAGATTAGTTGGGTCATTTAATGTTATAATTCCCTTATTATGAAGTAAAATAAGTGCTCTTCCTCCATTTGATGGGTCACTTGGTATTGCAACTACACTTTTTTCTGGGATATCCTCAAGTTTTGTATATTTTTTAGAGAAAACTCCAAGTGGTTCAACATGAATCTTACCTGCACTTGCAAGTTTTAGTCCTCTTTCCTGTGCAAATTTTTCAAGATATGGAATATGTTGGAAATAGTTTGCATCTATCTCTTTATCAGCCAGTGCAAGGTTTGGTGTAACATAGTCTGTAAAATCAACTATTTTTAAATCTACTCCCTCTTTTTTCAAATCATCCTTTACAATTCCTAAAATCTCTGCATGAGGTACAGGACTTGCTCCAACTCTTAACTCTCCTCCAAAAGATACTGCTCCAAGTGTTAAAAATGCTCCTAATAGTAATGCTTTTACTCTGTTTGTCATGATTATCCTCTCCCTTTTTAATTTTTTTATATAGTTAATATCATTGCTATCTGTTCTTTTTGCTTCTTGCTACTAAATAATTTCCAAGTGTCTGTATAACCTGTACTACAATAATAATTACAATTACTGAATACACCATTATATCTGTCTTAAATCTCTGATATCCAAATCTTATTGCCAGATCTCCTAATCCACCTGCTCCTATTGTTCCAGCCATTGCTGAAAATCCAATTAGTGAGATTACAGTTACTGTAAGTCCGTGGATAATATGTGGCATTGTTTCTGGTATCATCACTTTGAACACTATTGTAAAATTATCTGCTCCCATACTTGAACTTGCCTCTATAAGCCCTTTATCAACCTCATTTAAAGCTCCCTCTACCATTCTTGCTACAAAAGGTGCTGCTGATATTGAAAGTGGCACTATTGCCGCTGTACTACCTATTGTTGTTCCAACTATAAGTCTTGAAAGTGGAAATACCAGAATCATCAAAATGATAAATGGAAAAGACCTTAAGGTGTTTATTACAAACTCAAGAATTTTATTCAGTTTAGGTCTTTCTAAGATTCCTCCCTCTTTTGTAATAACCAGCAATATCCCTACTGGAAATCCAATTAAGAAAGAAAAAAGCGTTGAAAAAAATACCATGTATAAAGTTTCAAGTGTAGATTCCCATATCATACTAAATACCATTGTAAATCACCTCTGTAATAACTCCTGCCTCTTCTTTAAACCATTCCACAGCCTGTTTTTGCTTGTCCATATCTCCTGAAATCTCTACAAATAGATGTCCAACTTTCATAGTGGAAAGATTATCTATAGAACCTCCAATAATACTGAAATCTATATCAAAAGTTCTAGCTGCTTTTGAAATAATAGGGTCATTGGCAATATCTCCTAAAAATTTAAGTCTGATTATGCTTTTATCCTTGTGTTTCATAAGCTTTACCTTATTTTCACAAGTACCTGGAAGATATGAGATAAGTTCTTTTGTTATCTCACTTTTAGGCTCTGCAAATATATGGTGAACTCCTCCCATCTCTACTACTTTCCCGTCAGACATCACTGCCACTTTATTACAGATATCTCTAATAACCTCCATCTGATGGGTTATCATTATCACTGTAAGGCCAAATTTTTTCTGAATGTTCTTAATAAGGTCCAAGATAGATTTAGTTGTTTTAGGGTCAAGAGCTGAAGTAGCTTCATCTGAAAGTAAAATATCAGGATTATTTGCAAGGGCTCTAGCTATTGCTACCCTTTGTTTCTGACCTCCTGAAAGCTGAGATGGGTAAAAATCTATTTTCTCCTCAAGTTCTACAACTTTTAAAAGTTCCTTAACTCTGCTCCCAATATCTTTTTTCTTCCAACCTGCAATCTCAAGTGAAAATGCTACATTTTCTCCAACAGTTCTTGAAGATAAAAGATTAAAATGCTGAAATATCATTCCCATCTTTTTTCTTCTCTCTAAAAGTTCACTCTTTCCCAATGATGTAATCTCTACACCATCTATTACAATCTCCCCACTTGTAGGTTCTTCAAGCCTATTTATCAGCCTTATAAGTGAAGATTTTCCTGCTCCACTAAGACCAATAATCCCAAAAATATCACCTTTTTCAATTGTAAGGGATACATCCTTCACTGCATGATATCCATTAGGATATACCTTGTTTACTTTTCTTATCTGTATCATCTTATGCCTCCCCAAAATTTTTGTATAAAAAAATCTCTATTACCAGATGTAATAGAGATAATCAACAGAATTATTCACGTCCATCTGTCTGGAATTAGCACCACACCACTTGGCAGGTTGCTGAAACGTCTCAGGGCCAGTCCCTCAGTTTCTCTGGATGGTATTTTTTTGTTAGGGTTATAATAACTCATTTCAATTCATTTGTCAATGTTTTTTATTATTTTCTTTTATAGACTATTTTATCCTTATAGTATAGAATATAAAAAAGCAGGGGAGGGATATCTATGTATGAGATTTTCCATATAAAAAAAGGAGACATAATAACTTTGACTGGAGCTGGAGGTAAAACCTCTCTCATGATGGCTCTGGCAACTGAATTAGCTCAAATTGGAAAGGTACTTATTACAACTACTACCAAAATATATAAACCTTTAAATACACAGTTTCAAAAGCTCATTTTAAAAGATTCCACTTTTGTAGGACAGGGGAAAAATATCTTCGTTTTAGGAGATTCAATAGAAGATAATAAGCTCACTGGAGTTTCCTATCAGGAGATATATAACATCAAAAATCAGTATGATTTTATTTTAATTGAGGGAGATGGAGCTAAAGAAAAAATTTTTAAAGAGTGGAATGAAAATGAGCCATGTATCCCACCAATTTCAAATAAAATAATTGGTGTAATCAATATGGAAATTTTAGATAGAGGACTTTCTAAAGAAAATATTCATAGATTTGAACTATTTTCTCAAAATTATCCAACTTATTTATCACACAAAGTATCACAAAATTTTTTAACTGAATATATAAAAAAAGCTAAATTTTTTAAAAACTCCACTGCTAATGATAGATATCTTTTCTTTAATGGAATTGATGGTGAAAACAGTATTGAGAGATTTTCCCTAGCTATTTCTACCTGCAATGAACTGAAAAAAATCAATTACCCGGCTGAATTTGTACTTGGAAGTATAATTGAAAATAAGATATATCAATATGTCCCAGTATCTGCTATTGTTATGGCTTCAGGATTTTCAAGAAGAATGGGGCAGGATAAATTAAAGCTTAAATACAATGGTGTTTCTCTTTTGGAAAATGTATTGGATAAACTTAATTTCGCCAACTTTTTTGAAATACTGGTATGTGGAAGGGACAGCTGGACTGAAAATATTTGTAAAAAATATAATTGTAAGTATCTTCACAACACCAAAGCAAATTTAGGACAGAGTGAAAGTATTAAATTAGGAGTTCAAAACTCTTCAGGAAAAGGTTTTGTATTTTTTACTGGTGACCAGGTCTTTTTGACACCAGATACTATTTCAAAACTCTATTATAACTTTGAAAAATATGGATATATAACTGTTCCAACAAGTAATGGAGATAGATATTCACCTGTATTCTTTCCATATAGTAAAAAAGAAGAGCTTCTTGCTCTTCAAGGTGACCATGGTGGAAAAAATATAATTAGAAATACTCCACTTGTTTCTCTTGTTGATTTTCCATATTCTCAGGAGTTCTTAGATATAGATACTCCAGAAGATTATTCTTTAATAGTTGAAAAATAACAAAAGGTTCAGACGCTTAGTTCTGAACCTTTTTTCCTTGGGTTTACCATACTCAAATATCACAAGGTACTAAAACAGGTGGTTATATAGTTGCATAAAATTATTAGTTTTACCATACTCAAATATTACAAGGTACTAAAACAACTCCGACAAGTTCATTTGTTCCATCTTCGTTTTACCATACTCAAATATTACAAGGTACTAAAACTAGAGGATGTAATAGTGAGCCCTGAAGCAAGTTTTACCATACTCAAATATTACAAGGTACTAAAACCTATTAGCCCTCGTAATCCAGATGCATTACGTTTTACCATACTCAAATATTACAAGGTACTAAAACATAAACATGTGGATGAATATCAGTTGAGTTGTTTTACCATACTCAAATATTACAAGGTACTAAAACTTCTCTCATATTCCATAATACCTAGGAACGGTTTTACCATACTCAAATATTACAAGGTACTAAAACAGTTGGTAATAAGTCAATTAAGATTACAACGTTTTACCATACTCAAATATTACAAGGTACTAAAACTAGCTGATTGTTGCCATAATTCAAGAAGCCGTTTTACCATACTCAAATATTACAAGGTACTAAAACCTACCAACAAACTTAGAGCCAAGGAATGTTGTTTTACCATACTCAAATATTACAAGGTACTAAAACATAACTTTCTATTGATAATCTAACTAGTTTGTTTTACCATACTCAAATATTACAAGGTACTAAAACGGGAAGAACAGTTTAAAGAAGTTAATTTAGTTTTACCATACTCAAATATTACAAGGTACTAAAACTGCTGAAGCTATGGAAACTTTATCACCTTTGTTTTACCATACTCAAATATTACAAGGTACTAAAACAGGTACTTCGACAGGAAAAACAACTTTTGCGTTTTACCATACTCAAATATTACAAGGTACTAAAACATTTGATATGTGGTTTTTAGAGAGCTTCTTGTTTTACCATACTCAAATATTACAAGGTACTAAAACTGGTGATAATAGTAGTTTATTTGGGCAAAAGTTTTACCATACTCAAATATTACAAGGTACTAAAACTACATCTGTGGGAATTCTATCCCAGTGTCAGTTTTACCATACTCAAATATTACAAGGTACTAAAACATTGAATTTAATCTCAAAATATTGTTCAATGTTTTACCATACTCAAATATTACAAGGTACTAAAACGTAATAGGTTTTCTTCCTTTATATTTACCAGTTTTACCATACTCAAATATTACAAGGTACTAAAACAACGAACTCTTTTCATATTTGGATGCAAATGTTTTACCATACTCAAATATTACAAGGTACTAAAACAACGGCAGACGAAAGACTTTCTTTTTTTAGTTTTACCATACTCAAATATTACAAGGTACTAAAACCTTTATTTACTTTTGGAATATCATCTATAGTTTTACCATACTCAAATATTACAAGGTACTAAAACGCCTTTCATAGGGTTTCTAGTTGTAACATCGTTTTACCATACTCAAATATTACAAGGTACTAAAACCTCTCCGTTTACAACAACCCTTTGATACCAGTTTTACCATACTCAAATATTACAAGGTACTAAAACACTTATAATGATTAGGTCTTATCTCTTGCAGTTTTACCATACTCAAATATTACAAGGTACTAAAACAACCTTAACTATCAATTTCTTTTCTTGTAAGTTTTACCATACTCAAATATTACAAGGTACTAAAACATCTCTTCTTCTGTCTCCGCTATTCCTAAGGTTTTACCATACTCAAATATTACAAGGTACTAAAACAACCTTATCAAATAGCCCTTCTAGTCCCATGTTTTACCATACTCAAATATTACAAGGTACTAAAACTTATAAAAGACAATACAATATTTAAAAATGTTTTACCATACTCAAATATTACAAGGTACTAAAACTTATAAATATGCCACCTAGGCATGGGAAGAGTTTTACCATACTCAAATATTACAAGGTACTAAAACTGGATAGTGCTGCAAGAATATCAGCTGCACGTTTTACCATACTCAAATATTACAAGGTACTAAAACCATATTCTCCTGTTTACGATTGCTGAAATTGTTTTACCATACTCAAATATTACAAGGTACTAAAACCTCAAATCTATTCTAACATATATCACATTATGTTAAAAGTTTTTCTTCTATATAGTTCGAAAATGGAGAGGTCGGATCATAGTTCAAGTTAAGTTTATAACTCAATCTTATCTTTTTTAAATAATAAAGGAGCAAGAAGATAAATTCATAATTTTCAATAAAAACATTATCTAATTCACAGAAAAATTTATTAGTAATTATGTTTCCAAGTAAAACATCAGATAAATAATTTTTTAATACAAAAGATAGAAGAGCATTTATTTCATTTTTTGACTTCAATACCGGATAATTTTCATAAATTTCGTTTATTATCTCATCTTCTGTAAAAGAATTTGCTAATTTTGAATTAATATAAATATTAATATTATCCAAAGTTGAAAAATCAAAAAGATATTTAGAAAAAGTTGCCACTATTACTTTATTCTCTTTAGACAATTCAAACAAAAAATTTCGCAATTTTGGCATATCCTTTAAAGCAATTTTATTTTCTGGAAATACAAAAATATAAATTTTATTTTTCCCAAATGTATCTATACTTTGTTCTACTATTCCAGTCTGAAGCTTTAATTTTTCAAATTCTCCCATAGATTTTATGTATAAATATTCATTTTGATACATTGGATTAATTTCCATCTTTTTTATAATATCACTTGCTGTTAGTTCTTTCATTGAAATCTCAAATTTCACATCACTATATTTAGAAATATTTTCATTCAATTCAGAAACAGCCTCACTCAGATTAAGTTCCTTAAGCAATGAATTAGCTGTTATCAATAATGGCTCAGTAACTAAAATTATCTTCAAAAGTTTATTAAAAACACTATTCAGCAAAGTCTTACTTCCAAGCTGTAACTCCTCTTCCAGATTTTCTCTACCAACATATATGACACAACGTGAGGATATTTTTTCTTTCTCTTTTGAAAAGTAATTATAAATCATGAGATTATTATCATTTAATTCTTTATCAACTTTACTTTTTCTCTTTTTATTATAGTATGTATCCAAAGCTTCACATATATCAACAAGTAGTACTTCATTATCTCCAGTTAAAATATTATAATTTCTATTTTTTAAAAGTATCTTATTGATACTTCTAAAATTTTCAATTTCAAGCATATAACCTCCTAAAATATAATCATTTTTTTATCAGTTATAATACTCTCATTTTTACTTTTCTGACCTAGAAATATTTTCATTTTTTTGTACTGCTTTTCTGTTATAATAAGCCCACGAATAGCACCATCACTTGGAAGAGATCCCTCTATCTTTTTTATATAATTATCTGCCATGGTCTGATTAGTACACAGTCTTACATATATTGAATATTGAAGCATTAGGAATCCATTTTTTATAAGAAAGTTTCTAAACTCTCTGTATTCCCTTTTTTCAGTATTATTTTCCATAGGAAGATCAAACATTATTATAAGTCTCATATATTTATAACTCATAAAATTCGATTCTTTTTAATCTTGGTATCTTCTTATCTTCAAGCATGCCAGTTTCAAAAAAACGATATATAAAATCTATATATTTTTCCATTGAATTTGCAACTGTTTCCATACAATTATTATATTGTATTCTGGCATTTAGAAGATTAATTAACTCTATTCTGTCTTCCTTTGAAAAATATTTTGCATTTTGCATATATTTATATACAAAATAATCTACTAAAGGTCGATACACCTCAAGAATATCACACGATAAATTAAGGTGATTATATTCTCCCTTATGATGTATTCCTAAATAAGTAAGCATCCCTTTAGCCGATATAATTCTTGATATCTTACTATTCAATATAGTATATCCATAGTTCAGTCCACTATTTATTACATCTCCATTATTTTTTTTCCTTATAAAACTATTTCCAAATAATTCTCTGAAATAAATCTTTGCCCCTAAGCCTTCTCTATTTGTAATGTCTCCCAACCCTACTTCTTGACTGTATGTCAATATCTTTTCTATTACTTTTTTATCTTTTGATAATTTTGCCAATATCTCTGCCTGATTTTCAAGCTTTACTTGAACAATCTCTTTCCAGAGGTATTTTTTTACATCTTCATCCCATTTTATCTGATTTAATACATGTTTAGTTTGCCTAAAATGTCCTCCCAAAGGAAATAGAATTCCACTTGGATTATAGCAATCATCACAATAAACTAATAAAATATCATATTCTAGTATTTTATTCATTAATTTTACAGTTATTACAGTTTTATTATCCTCTATAACTATAGTTCCTATATCACTCAGAGGAATCTTATATTCTTCTTCATCTTTTATTATAAGAAGACTATCAAGATAAAGCGATATTCTCTCACATTCCGAAATATATATTGTTCTCCAACTCATAAAACCTTCAAAAAAAGAAAAACCCCCATTACTGGGGGTGATTCCGGTACAAGACCTTATTTTAGTAGGTCTTGTAATACTTGAGTATGATGACAAAGCGTCCCTTGTCATCATTATTATACCATTTTATTTTTATCTTTTCAACTATTTAGCAATAATTAAATTGCACTTTTCCTCCCCAATATACTCATTACCTAAAACATCTGTATTGATTTTAGTTATTTTTTTAATTTTTTTACCAATTGTTATTCTCTTTTGCTTTGAAACTTTAACATGCTGTTTTAAAAGCTCACGGCTTTCCTTTTCAGATAATTCCTTACCAAATAATAAAGACATAGATTCATTGATCTTAAATTCAGGATTTTGTTTCATTACTTTGTCCAACTCCTGTAATTTTGCCATATGTACAGCATAATTTTTATCAATAAAGTCTACTTCTATTGTGTTACCATCATCATCAAGTACACCTTTGAATTTATTTTTTTCACATTTTCCATCTTTATCTATAATTTCTAAAAAATCACCCTTAAAAAGAGAAAATTGAAACTTATAATCATCAGTTATTCCTTTCTTTTCTTTCAATCTATTATAAATATTCATATCCATCTCATAATATTTGCCTTTATCCTTTAGCATTACATATTTTATAGTGATAAATTTATATTGTTCACCGTTATAGTACATATCCATTCTATACGGCTTTACCGTAAGTAGAACCACTCTTTTATTAGTTGTTTCATACTTATGAGTTAAGTCAATACATTCACCAACTTGTTTTACTCGATACTTAAGAGTTTTAATAATTGGTCCATTATTTTTAGAAGAGTATTTTGTTATATATCCATATTCTTTAAAGTGTTCATAAAATGGATTTTTTACTCCTTTTTTTCCTTTGTATTCATTATATATAGAAAGTAATTTTTCAAAAGTCTTCGGATCGTTATGATATACCAAAAGCTGTTGTTGTTTTTCTTTCTTGCCAAAAAATTTATCAATATCCTTATTCTTTTCATCATAAATATTCGAAATTTTACCTATTATATATTCTACTTCTTTACCATTCAGATTATATTTTCTCGTACTGTAGAGGGTTTCATCTGAAAATTGTCTATTTGGTTTCTTATCTATAAAGTGCGAAAATTTATATCCATTATATTGGGCTATTTTTTTCCCGTATTCATAATTAAACAGTTCTTTAAACTTCTCGTCATCTATTATTTCCCCAGTACTAATATGATATTTAATATTTTCATTGTATTGTTTCACCCATTTTAATTCATTCAGTATTTTTTCAGCTACTAATATAATTAGAGCATCTTGTGCATGATGTACATGAGAAATATCTCTCATTTTAGTTAAAGACCACTGCTTTCTTATCTGACTTGTAAAACTGCCTCTTATAGCTTTAATTTTGACCTTATGATTATTATCTTTAAAAAATCTCTTTAACAGATTTGCAAATTCTCTTGTTGCATATCTCGTATCTACAAGATTTCTAGCTATAAAGTCAGCTGTATGTTTCCCAAGCTCTCCCTCAAATAATAAATTATCCCTCTTTTGCAATGAAATACGTTTATTTTTATACATGTCCAATACACGTTTCTTAAAATCTTCATAATTTTCTTCAGCCATTCCTGATTTAAAATAGCTATATGGTGTTCTCTGTCCTTTTTTCTGATTTTCACTTCTCTTTACAAATACCTTGTTGTTCTGACTATCATCAAAGGAAATAGAACGTGGAATAATATGATCAACTTCATAGGCTTGTGGATTATTTATAATATCTTGAATGGAAATTTTTTCTCCTGAATAGATACACTGTCCATCTTGTTGATCCCAATACCTCAACATGTTAAAATAACGTCTATCCAGCTTCTGATCTCCCAAAAGTTTTAATATTTTTTCATTAAATTTTCTATTATTTTTCTGCATATCTTCGATTCTTCTTTTTTGTTCATCAGAATTTTTATCTCTTGCCATTTCAATTACTATCTCTTCTGGCATACCATATTTTTTTATAATTGCATTTACAACATTTATACATTGACCTAAAGATCTTTTTACAACTGGACTCAAAATCCATTCATCTAAGTATACTTTTGGTATGCTCTTCATCCCCTTAAAGTTCATCTTATATGGAACCAGCCCTCTCTCTGTAAACAATTCCATTTGATTCTTACTACTATCCAATAAATCTTCCATAATCTCCATCATTGCTTTTTTAGATAGTGAATGAGTCCCAGAATACTTAATTGCTAAAAGTTTTTCAAAACTTTCATTGTCTAAATTTATATTATTTTTACTAAATAACTTTTCATAATATTTTTTACGTGTCTCCACATCCTGATAATAAGTAGCTATTCTTCCTATTTCATCTAATAAATCAACATCTTCTTTTCCCACCAATTTTGACAGATCTATATATGTTTCAAGTTTGGTAAATTCTGGATTATCTTTACTATCAATTCTATACCCTGTAATATCACTTTCAGCTACTTTATCCAATGTTGCTCCTATCTTTTTCAAGCTTACAGTTTTATTTTTTTTGAAAAGTTTTATAATTTTCTCTTTTTCATCTCGAGTTAATCTCTGATTTCCTTCTCTTTTTATACGTAAATTATTCAAATCATTAAGCAGATTAAAATACTCAGCAGTTGGCGAATGTTTTACCATTCTAAGTTCTTCTGGAAAATAAGTACAATTTCCTACAAGTTTATTCATCCATTCATCTTCATCTTCCCAACCATATATGCTACCTTCTCCAGGACCTTCATAATAGGTTCTTCTTCCTGTCAAAATATCAAGATATTCATCTATAAATCTACCATCTATTTTTTTATTAAATTCTTTTTGTTTTTTTAAAATAGCTTGTGCTTCCTCTTTATAATCATCAGTTTTAAAAATATTCTCTATACCTCTCAAAGAACCTGTTAATTTCAATCTTTCCAATTGTAATTCACAAGGGTACCTTCCAGCAAGCTCTTTTTTATTTTCTGACAAAATATCTTTTGTTGACTTCTCTTCTTTATCTGACTTTGAATCCAAAGAAAAATTCTGTATCCCTCTTCTTTTTATCAAATGAAAAAGAGCAATTGCCAATTCATCATCGCTAAGTTTATCAGAAAGTCCTTTTGCTCTTAAATGATATGGAGTTGTTACACAATTATAAAAATCGTATTCTAAATCTGGAATAATCCTGTATTTCACAAGCAATTCCTTTAATCTTTCCAATCTATGGTTTCTTCTTCTTAAAAGTCTTCTGGCTCCTCTGCGTGTTCTTCTGCTTAAATTATCACCACTTGCTTCAGGAAATAATCTAACTCCAGCATCTACAATGTCATTATTTTCATTTACTATTCCCCATCCCACAGATGCTATTCCTATGTCTAATCCTAATCTGTATTTTTCATTCTTTTCCATATACTCCCCTCCACTATATTTACCCTTTCTCTATTAGTATACCCCACTAATGTCTTTTTTCAACTCCTATAACCTATAAATAAAAAATTATTTTTAAA
>NZ_JADRHM010000072.1 GCF_018205345.1 Fusobacterium sp. DD2 | reverse complement strand
AGGCAAAATACCTGGACTTTTCTTTATTTATATGCAATTTTTAGGGTCTTAATTAGAATTCTTTTCCAAAATATCTTTTTAATAATCCTGCAAAAGCTCTTCCGTGTCTAGCTTCGTCTTTAGCCATTTCATGAACTGTGTCATGGATAGCGTCAAATCCTAATTTTTTAGCTCTCTTAGCTAATTCGAATTTTCCTGAAGTAGCTCCAAATTCAGCTTCTACTCTCTTAGTTAAGTTTACTTCAGATGAAGGTGATACAACTTCTCCTAAAAGTTCAGCAAATTTAGATGCATGTTCAGCTTCTTCAAAAGCTATTCTCTTATAAGCTTCAGCGATTTCTGGATATCCTTCTCTGTCAGCTGCTCTAGACATAGCAAGATACATTCCAACTTCTGTACATTCTCCAGCAAAGTTAGCTTTTAATCCAGCGATGATTTCTTCATCTCCGCATTCCATTCCTTCACCGATTTTGTGCTCAGTTGCCCATACCTTTCCTTCAGTTTCTTCTACTCTTTCCCATTTTTCTTTAGGAGCTTTACATACTGGACAGTTAGTTAAAGTCTCATCAGTAATAATTTCCCCACAAACTTTACATCTCCATTTTACATTCCTCCTTGAATTTACGTTTTTTAATTTCTATTTTACATTTCCTGTTTTGTAATCATTTCATTTTTACTACAATACTAATATACTATATAATACTTTTTCTGTCAAGTATTTTTTTATTTTCTTTTGATAATATGTTTCTGTGGCTGTAGCACCAATTGAGTGATTACAGTGCCAGGCCTTTGATTTATTACACTCTCTACACCTTGAGCTACACACTCAGGTAAAATGTAACTTAAAGAATCTTCTCCTTCCTGAAAATCAAGCTCATCATAAAAAGGTGTTTTTGTTATATCTGGATAGATACATACCACTTTTACCCCTGTTTTTCTTACCTCATCAAAAAGGCTCTCAGAAAAATGTCCAAGTCCAGCTTTTGTAGCAGAGTAGGCACAGCCAAAAACACTTGATTTCTTAGCAGTAATTGAGGATATATTGATAACTGTACCCTGGTTTTTCTTCAATATTCTCAAAAACTGCTGAGTAAGTACAAGAGGAGCCTCAAGATTTAGAGCTATCATCTTATGAAGTTTAGTTGGATTTATCTCTTCATGAGGTCCAAAATACCCAACTCCTGCACAATTTACAAGAAGTTCTATCTCTCGTTTATCCTCAAGTTCTCTTACCATTTTTTCTATATTCTGATATTTTAAAAGATCACAAACTATGGGAGTGAAATTCTCTTCTATACTTATTTTAGAAAAATCTCTTCCAACTCCATATACGTGATATCCAAGTTCCAGAAGCTTTTTTACTATTGCAAGACCTATTCCTGATGTTGCTCCTGTTACCAATGCTTTTTTCATTTTCTCCTCCTAAATAAAGATTTTTTCCTCATTTGCATATTGAAGTACCTTTTCCTTCATATACTTCATCATCATCTCTTTCTTTTCAACCTCATAGGTATATACTCCATTTTCACAATGAAATGGATAGTAAAGTATCTTAGATGGTCCACGATTTTTCTTCATCCTCTTTAAATACTCCTTGGAAATTCTAAAAGTCCCAATGCTTATATCCAGTATCCTGTTACTGTCTATTTTTTCAAAGGTATCATCTACCATCTTTCCATATACCTCTTTAAAATTTTCCATATATATCACAGGGTCAAAACAGATTCTTACAGTCCACCCTGAATCTACAAGTTTTCTTGCTGATTCCAACCTTTTTTCAAGGCCTGGAGTTCCTGATTCATGTTTTTCAGCAATTTCATATGGTGAGAGAGTCCATGCCACTATAAAGTTTGGATTTGCTTTTAAATCATTAAATGGGACAACATTTGCTGATTTTGTTCTAAGCTCAATTTTCAGATTTTTATGCTTTTCACAAAAATTGTACCAGTCTTTTACAAGTCCAGTTATACTTTCAATAGCTAAAAGGTCTGTATCATATGAGATACAGATATACATACTCTTTTTTTCAAGCTCTTTTTCCACCTCATAAAACATATCCTCAATATTTACAAATATCACTATATTAGCTGATGAATACACTCCCTGAAGGTAGCAATATTCACAGTCATAGACACAGTTTATCACTGAAGATATATAGTAAAAATTCTCATTTCCAAAACTTTCACACACCTTTGCTCCCTTGTATAAAAAACCATCTTTTTTTACAGCAAGTATAAGCTTTGGAGTGACCTTTTGAAGTGAAAAATTCTGGTTGTTTCTTGAAAATACCTCTTTATAGTTTGATATCTCAACTATTTTAGAGTTTTCAAATCTCTTTATAATCTCCCTTGTAAGAGGGTAACTTCTAGCCTCATCCTCTACATATATATGGGAGAAACTCTTATTTAGCAACTTTTCTTCTGATCTCATCAAATATCTTTTTCACCTCATTTTTTCTTACTATCTCAATATTTTTATACTCATCTATTATTTCATCAATGGGATTTCCACATATTACATAATATTCCATTAAAGACTTGAATTCATTAGTCATAGTTGTTGTAAATCTCATTTTTTCTGCAAAACTCTCTATCCTATCCAAATCTTCCCAGTTTAAAACTTCCTCTTCAACCTGGAAATTTTCTATTTTACTAATCCAGCTGTCTATTTTCTCCATCCCTTCAGAGATAATCTTTCCAATATCTTCTACATCTCCATCTAAATAGTCAGAAACTATCTTTAGCATATAGATTCTTGAAGTGTCTAAAAATATACTTCCGCCTTTAGCTACTCCAGCTCCCTCCATATCTACAATATCTCCTAAAATCTCCTCATTTTCTCCAACTACATGGGAAAAAGTCTCAAGAGTTCCCTCTTTAAATGGATGGTTAAACACCATATCTGGATAGAATACCACACCATTATTTCTATCTATCACCTTATTTGCAAGAACAACATCTCCAATACTGTATTTTTCTCTATTTATAGCTCCACATACACCTATATTTAAAAGAATATCACTCTTTTCACATCCAGGTGTAAGTAAAAAAACAGTTCCTGCAAGGGCATTTAGCATTCCAACTCCAGTTATTACAAGGGTTATCCTATCATTTTTAAATACCTGAAATTTTTTAATACTGTTATCCCTTTTAAGTCCATAATAATCTATTATCTTTTTTCCTTCTGCTCCTAAAGCAACTGCTATATATATCATAATTTTCCTCTACTTTACCCAGCTGTCCACTGACTCAGCTATATTTTCTATATCTTTTACTAGTTTTGATGTATGCCATCCATCTGCTGCTGCATGATTTACATAGATAGAAAGGGGAATCACTATTTTCCCATCCTTTTCATGGTATTTTCCAAATACAATTACTGGGAAAAACATCCCTGACTCACCTGGAGTATCATGGCTTAATGATGTAAAACTCACCCATGGCACACTTGAAATTGGACAGAAATTATCTCCACGTCCACCTTTTGTCTTTACCCCTTTTATATCCTTATATTTTTCTATATCATCTACTACACCTTTATAGAATTTTGGAAACTCTTTATAGTAGCTGCTCCATATATCTGAAAAAGTCTTATCATCTGGATGAAATACAGTGTATGATGGATCACACCAATCCCAGTATCCCAGCTCTCCATCTTTATATCCCATTCTAAATTCCTTATTTTCATTTACTCCTCTTATTACACAGTAGAGCATAGTTGGAAAAAACTTCAGTCCAAGTGCTTTTACCCTCTCTACCAGTTTTGTAATATCTATCTCTACATTAAAACTATAATTGGTCTTTAAAACTCCCATATAGTATTTAAAATGTTCTCTTCTTTCCCACTTTTCCATATCTATCTTCTTAAACATATTGACCTCCCTATAATTATAGTATACCACTTAATTCTATCATGTGGCACAGGGAGTTTTTATTATTTTTCTCATTTTTCTAATGAAAAATTATTAAAATATGGTAGAATAGAGTAAACAAGTATAGGGAGGGAGAGAATTATGAAATTTGGAGCTATTGATGCATCTGGGAATAGATTTCTCTGTGGAGTTACTAATGATAAGGGTGAAACAATAGAGAAAATTGTTTTTTTAACTGAGACACCTGAAGCTACTATGCCTCAAGTTATTGAATTTTTTAAAGGGAAGGATATTGTAGCCTTAGGAATAGGTTGCTTTGGTCCTATTGATCTCAATCCAGATTCTACAACTTATGGGTACATTACATCTACTCCAAAAAAAGCTTGGCAGAACTTTAATATTATAGGTACATTAAAAAAAGCACTTAATATTCCTATCTACTTTGATTCTCACACAAACCTTGCAGCTCTTGGAGAGACAATCTGGGGAGCAGCTAAAAATCTTAAGAACACTGTATACCTAACTATTGGAAATGGTGTAGGTGGAGGAGCTATTGTTGGAAATCAACTTGTCCATGGAATGATGCACCCAGAGATGGGACATATGTTTATCAACAGACATCCAAGAGATAAATTTGTTGGAACATGCCCTTTCCATGGTGGAAACTGTCTTGAAGGAATGGCATCTATCCCTTCTATTGAGAGAAGATGGCATAAAAGTCTTATCTCTTTGGAAAATGATCATATGACTTGGGATCTTGAAGCTTTCTATATAGGACATGCCATTGTTAACTATATTCTTGTACTTGCTCCTGAAAAGATAATACTTGGTGGAACTGTCATGAAGTATGGAAATCTTTTCCCTAAGATTAGAAGAGAGGTTAAAAAGCTTTTAAATGGATATGTAAAAACTCCTCAAATTGAGGATATTGATAATTATATAGTGCCACCTGATCTGGGAGATCACTCTGGATTTTATGGTGCAGCGGCACTTTGTATAAGAAACTATAAAAAATAATAAATTTTAAGCACATAAAAAAGCCGGCAGAAAATCTGTCGGCTTAATTTTTTTAAATATTCAAAAGTGTAGTGGCAATTGTGAAATATATCATAAGTGCACATGCATCCACTATTGTTGTAATTAAAGGACTCGCCATAATAGCAGGGTCAAATCTCAATTTTTTAGCAATTATTGGAAGTATTCCTCCTACTACCTTTGCTATTACTACAGTAAAGAATAGACTTGAACATATTACAAGAATTATCTTTATCTCTACACTGTCAAAACAAAGTATTCTTAAGAAGTTAAGTCCAGCCAATACAAATCCAACTATTAAGCTGACTCTAAATTCTTTCCAAAGTATTTTCCACACATCAGAAGTTTTTATCTCTCCCAATGCAAGTCCACGAATAACAAGGGTAGAAGATTGAGATCCGGCATTACCACCAGTGTCCATAAGCATAGGTATAAATGCTGCAAGTATAACTACAGATTGAAGTGTTGTTTCATATCTTCTAATTATACCTCCAGTAGCCGTAGCTGAAATCATAAGTATTAAAAGCCATAGTATTCTATGTTTTGCAAGTTCAAATACTGATTCTTTTAAATATTCTTTATCAGAAGGTTTCATAGCAGCCATTTTCTGCATGTCTTCTGTATTTTCCTGGTCAATTACGTCAACGATGTCGTCAATTGTGATAATTCCTACAAGTCTTCCCTCTTTATCAACTACTGGCATGTTTGACAAGTCATATTTTCTAAATAGGTGTGCTACATATTCCTGGTCAGAATCCACTTCCACTTTTTCAATATTATCTGTCATTATATCTGCTATTTTAGTATCTTCTTCATTGATTATAAGCTCATTTATTGGAACTATACCCTCTAGTCTTCTCTCATTGTCCACAGCGAAACAATCGTTAACACTTTCGTTTCTAATTCCATATTTTCTAATTTTTGCAAGAGCCTCACGTACAGTCATATCTGTTCTTAGAGCAACATACTCTACAGTCATTACACTACCAGCACTATCTTCTGGATATTTCAGGAACTGATTTATAAGTTTCCTGTGATCAGGAGAAGTATTTCTAAGTATCTTTGATACAATTCCAGCTGGCATCTCTTCAATCAAGTCTACAGTATCGTCCAAAAACATGGAACTTACTATTCTCGAAATTTCTTCATCACTTGTAGATTCAATAAGTTGTTTCTGCTTATCAGAGGATAGATTTGAAAATACATCAACAGCCAAATCCTTATTTAAAAGTCTAAATGCTTTCATGGTCTGTTCATGATCTAAATCCTCCAGTAAATTTGCAATATCCACAGGATTGAATTCATTTAATGTAACTTTTATTTCTAAAAGCTTATTTTTCTCCAATGCCTCTCGTAGATTATACATAACAACACCTCCTCAGTTTTTTATTAAATTGTTTCTTATCTTTTCTTCAAAAAATAAGACGAGACAAGTAAATGCTTCCTCTTCTTTTTTTACTTGTCCCTTCTATATAGTTTACCAATTTTTTGACATTTAATCAAGTTTATTATTAAAAATAAAGATAATCTAGCTATTTTTGATGATATTCTCCACTATTTTTCGTTTTTAAATCCCTGTTTTTTCATTGTTTCTTTTACACGTGGATAGTAGATACCAGAGTATACTCTCTTCATCATATCACTCCAGTCTTTTACCTCTTCACCAACAATTTTATCTGCCATATATCCTTTCATTAAATCATCATAATCATCTAATTCCTGGTCTGTAATCTCTCTATACTCCTCTTCATGGATAAGTGTGGTGAAATGAAATCTTGGTTTAAGCCCTGGATCCTCATCAGGGACACCTATACACATACCTAAAATAGGGTACACATATTTAGGAAGTTTTAAAAGATCTATAACTTTTTGAGGTTCATCTCTTACAGCTCCAATAGGCACGATTCCATATCCAAGTGATTCTGCAAGATTCATCATTGTTCCAAAAGCTATTCCACAATCTACAGCTCCTACAAGGCTTGCTTCTATGGAATCCATATTATCAAAAGTTCCATTTTTCTTAGCTATTCCCTTTGCTACCCTTGAAAAATCAGCAACTAATACTAAAAATACAGGTGCCTGTTTAATCCATTCCTGATCTCCACAATACTCAGCTAATTTTGCTTTTTTCTTAGGATCTCTTATTACAACTACACTGCATTGTTGACCATTTACAGAGCTTGGGCTATGAATAGCTCCATCTAATATCATCTTAAGATACTTATCAGGTATGTCCTCCTCTTTATATTTTCTAATTGACCTGTGGTTCATAACTGTATCATATATATTTCTCATCTTCTCCCCCCTGTTTTATTATTTTAATAGCTGTCTTTCTTACTATCAGTTTACTATCCTATTCTTTTATAGTCAACTTTTTTATCCCATAAATTTTTAATTATTAAAAAAAGCAGAAAAGTATTCTCTACTCTCTGCTTTTTTTCTACACAAGTGTATATTTATATGGGTTGAAAGCAACCTTCATAAGTTTAAAATGCTGTATCCCAAATGGTATTCCAATCACTGTTAAGCATGATGTTATTCCTACTACCAGATGAGAGATGGCAAGCCACAATCCTATCATGATTATCCAGAAAAAGGCACTTATAGTCCTTGGATTAGATTGGGCATCTTCCTTTAATACAACCTCTTTTCCAAAAGGCATCAGGCATGCTCCTGTCATATTAAGACATCCTGAAGTAAATGGAATGGTTATAATAAGTAGAAGGGACAATATAGTAGCTACTAACCATTGCAGTGTCAAAAATAGCCCTCCATAAAATAGCCATAGCATATTTAATAAAAAATTCATTTTTCCTCCTGAAACTAACTTCTTTAATTAAAAAGAAAATAGCTGAATTTTATATCAGCTACTGTTTTACGCATAAAAAAAGACATACATCAAGTATGCCAGATGTTCTAAGTATGGCGGGAGTGACGAGGATCGAACTCGCGACCTCATGCGTGACAGGCATGCGCTCTAACCAAACTGAGCTACACCCCCAAATTAAGAATGGTGGTCGCAATAGGACTTGAACCTATGACCCCCTGCTTGTAAGGCAGGTGCTCTCCCAACTGAGCTATGCGACCATCAAGTGGTGCCCAGAAGCGGAATCGAACCACTGACACGGGGATTTTCAGTCCCCTGCTCTACCGACTGAGCTATCTGGGCAATAATATATGGCGGAAGATCAGAGATTCGAACTCTGAAGCCTTGCGGCGCCGGTTTTCAAGACCGGTTCCTTACCAATTAGGATAACCTTCCAGCCTTAGAAACACTTTTTTGTAAAAATTAATGGTACCCCGTAGGGGAATCGAACCCCTGTTTCCAGAGTGAAAATCTGATGTCCTTACCACTGAACGAACGGGGCAGTGGTGGATCCAGTTGGAGTTGAACCAACGACCACTCGGTTATGAGCCGAGTGCTCTGACCAACTGAGCTATGGATCCAATTAATGGCGTGTCTGAAGAGATTCGAACTCCTAGCCCACGCCTTAGAAGGGCGTTGCTCTATCCAGCTGAGCTACAGACACATAAATTAAATGGTGCGTCATACAAGATTTGAACTTGTGGCAACACGATTAAAAGTCGTGTGCTCTACCAACTGAGCTAATGACGCATACATGGAGCGGGAAACGAGGGTCGAACTCGCGACATTCAGCTTGGAAGGCTGACGCTCTACCAACTGAGCTATTCCCGCATATTATATTTAGTTTTTTTGGTAGCGGGGATAGGATTTGAACCTACGACCTTCGGGTTATGAGCCCGACGAGCTACCAAGCTGCTCTACCCCGCGTTGTGAAGTGGTGCCTAGAGCCGGAATCGAACCGGCACGGTAACTTAATACCACAGGATTTTAAGTCCTGTGCGTCTACCTGTTCCGCCATCCAGGCAATAAAATATATGGCGGGAGTGACGAGGATCGAACTCGCGACCTCATGCGTGACAGGCATGCGCTCTAACCAAACTGAGCTACACCCCCATATATGGTGGTCGCAATAGGACTTGAACCTATGACCCCCTGCTTGTAAGGCAGGTGCTCTCCCAACTGAGCTATGCGACCATTTAAGTGGTGCCCAGAAGCGGAATCGAACCACTGACACGGGGATTTTCAGTCCCCTGCTCTACCGACTGAGCTATCTGGGCATTATGGCGGAAGATCAGAGATTCGAACTCTGAAGCCTTGCGGCGCCGGTTTTCAAGACCGGTTCCTTACCAATTAGGATAACCTTCCAACCTAATAACAACACTTTAATGAATATGATATTTTAATGGTACCCCGTAGGGGAATCGAACCCCTGTTTCCAGAGTGAAAATCTGATGTCCTTACCACTGAACGAACGGGGCAGTGGTGGATCCAGTTGGAGTTGAACCAACGACCACTCGGTTATGAGCCGAGTGCTCTGACCAACTGAGCTATGGATCCAAATTAATGGCGTGTCTGAAGAGATTCGAACTCCTGGCCCACGCCTTAGAAGGGCGTTGCTCTATCCAGCTGAGCTACAGACACATATTTGGTGCGTCATACAAGATTTGAACTTGTGGCAACACGATTAAAAGTCGTGTGCTCTACCAACTGAGCTAATGACGCATATATGGAGCGGGAAACGAGGGTCGAACTCGCGACATTCAGCTTGGAAGGCTGACGCTCTACCAACTGAGCTATTCCCGCATATTAATATTTAATTTTTTTGGTAGCGGGGATAGGATTTGAACCTATGACCTTCGGGTTATGAGCCCGACGAGCTACCAAGCTGCTCTACCCCGCGTTGTGAAGTGGTGCCTAGAGCCGGAATCGAACCGGCACGGTAACTTAATACCACAGGATTTTAAGTCCTGTGCGTCTACCTGTTCCGCCATCCAGGCATGTTTTTTCCACACTTTCGTGTTTCAGAACATGTATTATACTATCATAAAATTCAAAATGTGTCAATAATTTTTTTTATTTTTATTTCTAATTCTTTTTCTACTATCTCCTCAAGCATTGAGAACTCTTTAATTACATGCTCTTTCCAAGATTTATTTTGTTTTTTTATAAAGTATTCTATTCTAGATGCAGAAGATCTTCCACTACATAAAAAAGATAATTCCAGTTTTTTAACCCCTCTTGCCCTTGTATATTTTGCACCTCTCCCTTCAGCATGTTCCATATATCTTTTTTCTAAATTTTTTGTAATCCCTGTATAGAGAGAATTGTCTTTGCACCTCAATATGTATACATAATAATCATCTATTTTCTCCATAAATATATGATATCCTATTTTGCAAAAAAATAACAGAAAATAAAAAAAATCATTGTTTGACTTTTTTTCAAAAAAATAATAAGATTTTAATAATGACTTACAATAAGGGGGTTCGATGGATAATTTTAAAGGTGACAGAGTAAGAAAAATAGAATCGATTTCTATATTTTTAATTGGGTTAATAATAATTGGGTTTATAGCATACGTTATACATGAAGAAGAGAATGTAGCAACTGGTATGTTGAAGATAATTACATCTCCAGCAGTTCTAATTACAGACTTTTTAGTAGTAGGGGGAATAGGGGCAGTTTTCCTAAATGCTTCTTTAATACTTCTATTTAATTTGACGCTTTTGAAGCTCTTAAAAGTTGAAATAGATGGACTGGTTATTGCATGTTTCTTCACTGTCTTTGGTTTCTCATTTTTCGGAAAGAATGTTTTAAATGTTCTTCCCTTCTATTTAGGAGGAATACTTTACAGTGTATTTGAGCATATTGATTTTAAGGAAATTTTTATCACCATATGCTTCACCACTGCACTTGCACCATTTGTAAGTGAGGTGGCCTTCAGAGTGGACACTACAGATACTTCCTATATAAGTGCAATAGTTTTAGGAATTATCATTGGGTTTATTGTAACTCCACTTTCTAAAAAAATGGCAAATTTCCACGAAGGATTCAACCTTTATAACCTTGGATTTACAGGTGGAATATTAGGAGCAGTAGTGACATCTATTCTTAAACTTTATAGATTTCATATCACTCCTATGAGAATTATCTCTACTGAATTTGACTTTGCATTAAAAATGCTGTGTACAGCTATTTTCTCCACACTAATAATAATAGGGTTTGTCATAAATAACAACTCATTTAGAGGTTATAGAAAACTTTTAAAAGACAGCGGATTAAAAGCTGACTACGTACTTAAGTATGGATATGGTCTTACATTTATAAATATGGGAATAATGGGATTTGTAAGTGTAGGATATCTAATGGTAATAGGTCAGAGTCTAAATGGTCCTCTACTTGCAGGGGTACTTACAATTGTTGGATTCTCTGCTTATGGAAAACATTTTAAAAATACTATTCCTATCCTGGTAGGAGTATCTCTTGCTGGATGGGGAACTTCAACTGATGGTTTTACAACTGCACTTTCTGCACTTTTTGGAACATCTCTTGCACCTATTGCAGGAGTATATGGTATAATATGGGGTGTGATAGCTGGATGGCTTCACCTTGCTGTAGTTCAAAGTATTGGTACAGTTCATGGAGGATTAAATCTTTATAACAATGGATTCTCAGCTGGTATAGTTGCAGGATTTTTACTTCCATTTATGAATCTTACTAAAGAATACAGAGCTACTCAAAGAATGAAATACCTGAAAAAGAAAAAGACTCTCTATAAAGCTATCACTGAAGAGCGCAAAAAATGGGCAAATAAAGATGACGAGGATGAGTTATAGACAGGAGTGAATTAGATGAACGTAGAAGATCTTAAATTTTTAAAAGTAGCTATTAAGAAACATCCTATTACAGGTTTAGACCTTGAATTTTTAATAAAGCAGGATGCTATAGCTGCTATGGTTGTCAATGCAAAAGGTGATAAAACTCTTTTAGTAAAACAGTATAGACCAGGTGTTGATAAAGAGGTTTATGAAATCCCAGCAGGACTTATTGATCCAGGTGAAAAAGCTATTGAAACACTGTATAGAGAACTTGAAGAGGAAACTGGGTATCTTCCAAAAGATTACAATATAATATGTACTACTCAAAAACCTCTAACTGTATCTCCAGGATACACTCAGGAAAAACTCTATATCTATATTGTGCAACTTAAAGATGACAATATCAAACCTGGAAATCTTAGACTTGATGAAGGGGAAGCTCTTACAAATCACTGGTTTCCAATAAGTGAAATAGAAAATCTTTCTCAGGATATGAAGACAATATTTGCCTTATATCTATATAAAGATATGAAAAGTATAGAAAATAGTTAAATAA
>NZ_JADRHM010000071.1 GCF_018205345.1 Fusobacterium sp. DD2 | reverse complement strand
TTCTCAGCTACTTTCTATCTTATTATTCAAATTATAATTTCCTAATATATAAAAAAAGCTCCCTTTTGGGAGCTTTTATAATTTTATATAACTATTTAACATCAGCAGTCATTAATACTTCTGCGTTTTCGTTAGGGTCTGGTTGATACTCTAAACTGCAACCAATTTTAAGGTCTTTGTCAATATAGTCAAAGTTGTTTTTCAATTCTTTTACAACTTCTTTTGCAATATTGTTGAACTCTTCTTTAGTCATGTTTTTATTATCAACATTAAATATAATGTCAACACCTTTTGCATATGGTGCTACCATGATATTAGTTATTCCTTCACCACTGTATAAATCTAACATGCTCTTTTCAAATGAAGCATATTCACTTTCTTCTACGTAAGCTTCATCTTCATTTTCTCCAGTTTCTCCAACTTCCCCAGTTTCTTCTTGAACCTGTTCTTGAGTTTGTTCTACCTCTTCTTTTTCATTTTGTGATGCTCCAGCTTCAGTTGTTTGTTCAACTTGTTGTGGTGCAGCTTCATTCTTTGCTTCTTTTGTCTCATTATTACATGAAGCTAAAAGAAGTGTTAGAACCGATAAAATTGCTAAATACTTTTTCATTTAATACACTCCTTCTGAAATTAATCTTGTAATTATTATAATATAGTTTAATTTTAAATACAACTTAATTGTAAAAAAAATATGATTTTTCATATATACAAAGCATAATCAGTACATTGTGTGATATAATCTATATAAGAAGACAAGGGGGGAGGATTTTTATGGGTTTAAAAGTTATAAAAGACCTGGTTCACGGATATATCTATATAGATGATGAGATACAAAAATGTATTGATTCACCTAATTTTCAACGACTTAGAAGAATAAAACAGCTTACATGCAATCTGCTTTTTCCCTCTGTAAATCACACAAGATATGAACATTCACTGGGAGTAATGAAGCTTGCATGTGATTTTTTTGATACTTTATCACCTATGTTTAAAGAGAGAGGTAAAAAGGAGAATGAATTGGCAAGTTTACGTAATCATCTACGTTTTGCAGCTCTTCTTCATGATGTTGGTCATCCACCATTTTCTCATTTAGGAGAGAAGTTTTTAGACAAATCTGAAATATATGGTGAAATCAATAGAGAAAGATATGAAGATGCCAATCTAAAAGAAGCCTTTTTTAAACATGGAGAAATACAGGGAAGTCCTCATGAAGTGATGTCGTGTTACTGTATTCTTACAAAGTTTGCAAAGCTTCTGCCAAATGGAATTGACCCGCTTTTTATATGTAGAATGATTATAGGTAATCAATATTCAGAGCAGGATAAATGGGCTGAAAATATCTGTATTAGAATATTAAATGCTCAATCAATTGACGTAGATAAATTGGACTATCTTATGAGAGACAATCATATGACTGGAAAGATAGCCCCTTTCATGGATATAGAAAGACTTCTAGCATCTCTTGATATAGATAAAGATAATACTCTATGCTTTGTAGCTAAAGCACTACCAGCTGTACAATCAGTTGTTGATTCAAGAGACTCACTATATCTGTGGGTATATCATCACCACATCTCTGTCTATACAGATTATCTTCTTGGTGAGATGATAAACTATTCAATTGAACATAACCTCATTAAAAAAGATGATTTCTTTTCTCCTGAGGCAATTGCATGTAATTTGATGTGTGATGACGATGTATATTCATTTTTAAGAAATATATATGTAACTGAAAAAAGAAAAACTACACATGAATATCTAAAGATATTAAGCACTCAATTTTTCGAAAGAGATTTCTTAAAAAGTCTATGGAAGACTATATATGAGTATCACGATATGGAACAACAGTGGATAGATAGTAACTACATCCCTGATAATGATACCTTAAATCTTCTTTTAAAAGATGAGGATAAGATGAAAAAACTTACCTCTATGATACAAAAAGATATAGGTGTAAAAGAGGGAGAGGTGTTTTTAGTAAGTCAGCACCATAAATTCTATCACTCTGTTGAAAAAACTCCTATAGAGATAGTTTTAAAAGGTCAGAAACGACAATTAAATGAGCTTCTGCCGCAAAAAGATTTCAGTAAGTTTCACAATTTAAGTTTCTTCTTCTACGTAAGAGGAGACAAGAAAGATGAAGCTTATAAGAGCTTTTTAAGACACCTGAAAGAGATAATTTAATGAAAAGTGCTGTTGCAAATATGTAAAAATAAAATTCACGTGCATTAGAAATTCTTTCGAAATTTATGAAGCGAAACAGAATACTGAAAATTCGACTGTTTGAACAAAGTGAGTTTCGGATTTTCTTTCTGTGAGCAAAATAAATAGAAAGAATTGATAGCTAAGAGAATTTTATTTTTATAGTATTGGAAATGCAACAGCCTTTTTTGGTGAATAAAAAAGCCCTCTTACCAATTAGGTGGTAAAAGGGCTATAAATTAATCTTCTTGTGGTTCAGGTGTTCCTTTTATTTTTCTCTCAACTGCTCTTATAAATCTAGGAACAGGCCATTCTTTCTCATCATCTACTTTATCATGTCTTGTGTAGATTCTTTGTAGTTCTTCCTGATATTGTTTTGCTTCATCACCATAAGCAGATATAGGTTTTACAGGATATTTTTTCAAATTAGGATAATTTGCATCAAGTATTCTGTTCCACTCATCTATCTGATCCTTATGTAGTGAAAGGAATAGATCTATATCTCCAGAGAATTTAATAGTTTTTATAACGTCTCCAAGTTCAAGTTTTTTAATCTTAGAGAAGTCAGAATCACTTATATATTCACCAAATATTGTATGTCTACCATTTAGCCATTCAGCTGGATATAGAGTTATAAAATATTGTGATCCTCCAGTACCAGGTCCTGCATTAGCCATAGCTAACATTCCTTGTTGGAAGAAATCCAGCCATTCAACAGTTTCATCTGGAATAAAGTATCCAGGTCCACCTGTTCCTGTATTAGTAGGGTCACCAGTTTGTACTACGAAGTTTTCAATAGCACGGTGAATTTTTGTATTATCATAAAATCCTCTTTTTGCCAAGTTAATGAAGTTTGCAACAGTTAATGGAGCTGCTTCTGGATATAGATAAAAGTTGATATCTCCTTGAGTAGTTACTAATGTTGCTCTGATATCGTTGTATTTTGCATCAGTCTCCCCTAACTTATTTTTTAGACTAGAACAAGCAATAATTGACATAGATATAGCAAGTATCATCAATAGTTTAAATATTCTTTTCATTATTTACGTCCTCCCAAAATATTATATTCTTGTCAAATAAATTATACTATATATTCTCCCAATTGCCAAATTTTATTTGATTAAATATTTTTGTAATCTCTTTGTTGAAAGTGTCAGTATAATTGATATTCCAATAAGTAAAACTGATAATGCATTTATAACAGGTGAAACTCCAAGTCTTATCATTGAGTAAATTCTAAGTGGCAATGTAGATGAACCAGGTCCTGCTACAAAGAATGTAGTTACAAAGTCATCAAATGACAGTGTCACAGATATTAAAAATCCAGATATAATTCCTGGAAATATACTTGGAATAACCACTTTTGTAAGTGTCTGCCACTCTGTTGCACCAAGGTCGTAAGCTGCCTCTACAATAGAGTAGTCAAATTCCTCAAGTCTTGAAAGTATTATAAATAATACAAAGGGAATATTAAATGTTGTATGAGCTATAAATATTGTTGTAAATCCAAGTTCAAGTTTTATAGTTGCAAATAGTATAAGTAGTGATACCCCTAAAATAATTTCAGGTATAACTAAAGGGATATATGTTAAAACCTGAAGATATTTCTTATACTTATATTCATGCCATCTAAGGCTTATTGCTCCTAAAGTCCCAATTGCTGTTGAAATAATTCCAGATACTGCAGCTATTCCAACACTATATCTAAATGCTTTCCATATATTGTCTGAATATAGGAAAAGTTCCTTGTACCATTTAAGTGAAAATCCTTTCCATACCATTGATTTACCCTCATTAAATGAGAATACTATAAGAATAAGCAATGGAATATAGAAAAACAGCATAGACAGTATAAAGAAAAATAACGATGTTCTTCTCTTAGTCATTATCTACCACCACCTTGTTTTTTCTCTCTCTTGTAGTGAGTTTCATAAAGATAACCACAGCTATTGAAGTAACAATAATCAAGGCTGTAGATATTGTAGATGCCAAAGGCCAGTTTCTTGTAACTGTAAGGTGTTGAGCAATAATGTTACCTAACATTGTTGCCTGAGTACCACCAACCAACTTTGGTACAGCATAAGAACCTAAAGCTGGTATAAATGTAAATAGAACTGCTGTTATAATTCCAGGTTTGATATTTGGCATAAATACTTTAAAAAATGCCTGACTATTTGTAGCTCCAAGGTCTCTTGCAGCTTCAAGTAGTGAAAAATCAAACTTTTCTATTACAGCATATAGAGGAAGTATTGCAAAAGGCAAACTCGTATATACAGTAATTAGAATAACAGCACTTGTATTGTATAAAAGCTTTAATGGCTCATGAATAATTCCAAATTTCATAAGCATGTTATTTAAAAGTCCATTTGTTCCAAGTACTGCCATCCATGCATAAATTCTTATTAGGAAGTTTGTCCAGAATGGTATTATTATCAAAAACAAAAGTTCTTTTTTATACTTTGAACGTGCTATAAAATATGCAGTTGGAAGAGATAGGAGTACAGTAAATATTGTTACAAATATTGATATGTACACTGTCTTCCAGAGTATAGTTAAAAATACTTTATCAGTAAATACTGAAAATGCTGCAAAGGATAGTTCAAGTTCAACTCCACCATAAGTTCCTTTTTTAAGGAATGAGTAGCTGAAAACTATCAACATAGGTATGACGAAAAACACAATTAACCAAAGAGTTATTGGCAGTGCATACCATTTACCTGAATCAGTTTTTTTCATCTGATATCACCT
Source organism: Fusobacterium sp. DD2 (assembly GCF_018205345.1). Taxonomy (NCBI): domain Bacteria; kingdom Fusobacteriati; phylum Fusobacteriota; class Fusobacteriia; order Fusobacteriales; family Fusobacteriaceae; genus Fusobacterium; species Fusobacterium sp. DD2. The sequence continues at coordinate 7,252 of NZ_JADRHM010000071.1, read as the reverse complement.
CTACAAGGAATCCATCATCTGCGTCCCAAGCTATATATGCATCTTCGTCCCACCATACTACATCTTCATCGTTGTCATCAAAGTACACAGCATGTTGCTTGAACACTTTAAATGGCAATTCTTTATTATTATTTAAAAATACGAAATACTTACTTTGGAATCCTGAATAGATAACCTCATTTACATATACTTTTAAAACATTTACCATCTCATTTGCTATTGTTGGCATGTTTTTATATAGTTTTATCTTTTCAGGTCTTATTGATACTTTTACTCTGTCTCCAACCTTTACAGGTTTATCCATTTCAAATACAAGGTCTCCCAACTCATTGTTGTGAAGTCTTGCAAAAGTCCCATTTAATACCTCTGTTACAGTTCCATCAAAGAAGTTGTTCTCTCCAATAAAGTCAGCAACAAATGCGTCTGCTGGAGATTCGTATACCTCAGCTGGAGTACCTATCTGTAATATCTCTCCCTGATTCATTACAGCTATTCTATCTGATATTGATAGAGCTTCCTGCTGGTCATGAGTTATAAATATAAATGTGATTCCAACCTCCTCATGAATAAGGTCAAGCTCAATTAAAAGATTCTGTCTAAGCTTAGCGTCAAGAGCTGATAGAGGCTCATCTAGAAGAAGTACTCCAGGTTTGTTAATCAATGCTCTTGCTATAGATACTCTCTGCTGTTGTCCTCCAGAAAGTTGATTAGGCATCTTGTCTATATGTTCAGATAATCCAACAAGTTTTATGAACTTCTTTACTTCCTCATCAATTATATCTTTGTCAACTTTTTTTAATTTCAAAGGAAATGCCACATTTTCATAAACACTTAAATGTGGGAAAAGAGCATACTTTTGAAATATAGTATTTACGTTTCTCTCATTTGGAGGAAGTTTTGTTATATCCTGATCTCCTAGATATATAACTCCTTCATCTGGGTCTGTAAATCCAGCTATCATTCTAAGCAGTGTTGTTTTTCCACAACCAGAAGGTCCCAAAATAGAAAAAATTTCTCCATCTTTTATGTCCAGATTAATATTTTTTAGTACTTTTACCCCATCAAAACTTTTTACAATGTTTCTAAGGCTAATATCTTTTTCCAATCTAATACCTCCATATATCCTCAAAATTATCTTTTATTTTATTTATTTTTTTTTTACAATCCTGCAAATTATATCACAAATATAATATATTGAATAGCTAATTATTTTATCAATTTAACGCTATCTCCTACTTTAACCTTGCCACCCTTGATCACAATGGTAAAAATCCCTTCTCGAGGCATTATACAGTCTCCTACGGCTTTATAAATGTTACAATGAGAATGACATTCCTTTCCAATCTGAGTTACCTCTAAAATTACCTCATCATTTATCAGTATTTTTTGACCAATTGGAAGTTTTGCACAGTCAATTCCCTCTACTATAAGATTTTCCCCAAAATCTCCATCTATTACATCTCCACCTCTTGCTATAAAATCATCTATCTTCTCTTTTGATAGAAGACTTACCTGTCTATGCCACTTTCCTGCATGGGCATCCCCTTCCATTCCGAAATTCTCTATAAGATTTCTCTCATAAACATTCTTTTTCTGTGTACCTTTTTTTTCACTTATACAAACAGCAGTTATTCTTGCCAATTTATCCACCTACTCCATTCATTGTTCTCTCTTCAAAATCTTTACCATCTTTTTCATTCATCTGATGCTTTGATGGTTTATTGTAAATAGCATTTTCTATTATACTTTTTAACTCTTTTTTTCTATCTTTATCTCTTATAATCTCTTTTAAATTAACTCCATCTTTCCAGTGAAGACAAAGTTTTAAATATCCCTCAGGAGTTATCCTAACTCTATTACAGTACTCACAGAAGTTATGGCTTAAGGGATTTATAAATCCAATACCCCCTTTTCCCTCGTCTGTCTTGTAATACACTGCTGGTCCTGAACCTCGTACCTCATTTACAAATGTAAGAGTTCTGGTTTTTTCAATCTCTTTTTTTATCTCATCATTTGAAATTCCACAGTATTCTTTTCCAACTCCAATAGGCATAAGTTCTATAAATCTCACATCTATAGGATATTTTTCTGTTAGTCTTACAAAATCCATTATTTCATTTTGATTTTTATCTTTTATAATTACAACATTTATTTTAACTCTTTTTATTCCAAGTTCCAATGCTTTATATATTCCAGATAAAACCAAATTCAAATTTCCACCACCTGTAATCTCTTGATACAGGTCAGGTTTTAATGTATCCAGACTCACATTGATACTATTAATGTTTTTTTCCTTTAAAAATTCTATATTTTCCAATAATTTTATTCCATTTGTAGTGATACTTATCTCTTCTATCTTCTCGATATCCCTGATATTTGTAACTATCTCTCTAAAATTATTACGAACCAGTGGCTCTCCACCAGTAATTCTTATTTTTTTAACTCCGAGGTCAGCAAATATCTCTACAATATCTTTTATCTCCTCAGGATTAAGTATCTCCTCTCTTGGCAGAAATTTTATATTTTTATCCCCCATACAGTACACACATCTTAGATTGCATCTATCTGTAATCGACAGTCTTAAATATTCTATATTTCTTCCTAATCTGTCTTTCATTTTTAACCTCTCTCTACCATTATCCTCTACTTTTAATATAACACACTTATAGAAATAATTCTATGTAAAAAGTGAGTTGACTTATCTTCTAAACTGTTTTATCCTAGATATAAAAGGAATAGTAGAAAGGTATAGGATAATGAATATAAATAAAAAATTAGTAATTGTAAGAGGTGGAGGAGATATAGCAAGTGGAACTATCCAGAAACTCTATAGAAGTGGATTTAAAGTTCTTGTACTTGAGATAGCTAAACCTTCATCAATAAGAAGAAAAGTATCATTTGGAGAAGCTGTATATGATGAAGAAATTGAGATAGAGGGTATTAAATCAAGACTCTGCAGTGATCTGTCTCAAATAGAGAAGTGCTGGAATGACAAAGTTATTCCTATAGCAATAGATCCCAAAGGTGAATATATAAAATCTTTACATCCTCAAATAGTAGTAGATGCAATTCTTGCAAAGAAAAATATGGGAACTGATATTGATATGGCACCTATAGTTATAGCTCTTGGACCTGGATTCTCTGCTAAAAAAGATTGCCATGTTGTAGTTGAAACTATGAGAGGGCACAATCTTGGAAGACTTATATTTGAAGGTCCTGCATCTAAGAATACAGGAACTCCAGGGATTATAAAAGGTTATGGAATTGAAAGGGTAATATATAGCAATGCCAAAGGTAAGATAAAAAATATACATCATATAGGTGATATAGTAGAAAAGGACGATATACTTGCATATATTGGGGATACTCCTGTAAAGGCTACAATATCAGGAGTGTTACGTGGAATAATAAGAGATGGATTTGAGGTACCTGATCACTTTAAAATAGCCGATATTGATCCACGTATTGAAGAGCAGAAGAACTGTTTTACAATTTCTGACAAGGCAAGAGCAATTGGTGGGGCTGTTTTAGAAGCTATTTTATATTTATTAAATAAAGGTGAGGAAAGATAATGGAAATAGATATACTTAAAAAAATTGAAGAAAATTTACAAAGTGGAAAAGCATCTGCACTGGTAACTCTAACTGATACAACTGGCTCTACTCCAAGAAAAGCAGGAACAGTAATGGGTGTTTTTGAAGATTCTATAGCTGGCACTATTGGTGGTGGAGCTATTGAAAACAAAGTAATACAGGATGCAAGAGAACTTCTAAAAACGGGAGAGAGTAAAAGCTTTGAATACTCTTTAACAACTGTTGATGAATTAAAGATGAATTGTGGTGGAACTGTACGTGGATATATTAAAATTTTCAAGCCATCTTCAAAACTTATAATATGCGGTGCAGGACATGTGGGACAGAAAATATACCAGATTTCAAAGTTTTTAGAATTTGATACAAAGATTATTGACGACAGAGAAGAATTATTGGCATCTTGTCCAGAGCTGACTTTAGCAAAATTTGAGGATATTTTACCTAAGATGTCCATTGATGAAAACACTTATATCGTAATAGTTACAAGGGGTCATGTCATGGATGAGGCTGTTCTTGAGCTAGTTAGAAATCGTGGTGCTAAATATATTGGTATCATTGGAAGTAGAAAAAAAATAACAAATTTAAAAGAAAACCTTGAAAAAAAGGGAAAAATAGGCGATAATATATTTGCGCCCATTGGTTTAAAAATTTCAAACGGTACACCTGAAGAAATTGCTATTGAGGTTATCGCTGAAATTTTAAAAATCAAAAATGGAGGCGAATTAGTTCACAGAACTATTATAACTAACAAATACATAGGAGGCTAAAAAATGGGTAAAATTATTCACACTGACAAAGCACCTGCTGCTTTAGGACCATATTCACAAGCAATTGAGGCTAATGGAATGTTATTTGTTTCAGGACAAATTCCTTTCATTCCTGCAACTATGACTCTTGTATCAGAAGATGTAAAAGATCAAACTAGACAATCTCTAGAAAATGTAAAAGCTATTGTTGAAGCTGCTGGATATTCAATGAACGACGTTGTAAAAGCTTGCGTTTTCATTAAAGACATGAATGACTTCGGAGCTGTAAATGAAGTTTATAACGAATATTTAGGAAATGTTAAACCTGCAAGAGCATGTGTTGAAGTTGCTAGACTTCCTAAAGACGTAAAAGTTGAAATAGAAGTTATTGCAGTAAAATAATCACATCAGATTAAACACAGCACCTTAAATGCCCTATGACATTTAAGGTGTTTTTAATAAATAAACTAAAAAGGCTTAAAAGGAGTAAATATGAAATTTGTATCATGGAATGTAAATGGACTAAGGGCCTGTGTTAAAAAAGGGTTTTTAGACTATTTTAAAAGCGTAGACGCAGATATCTTCTCAGTTCAGGAAACAAAACTACAGGAAGGTCAAATTGAACTTGATTTAGAAGGTTATAATCAATACTGGAATTATGCTGTTAAGAAAGGTTATTCTGGAGTAGCAGTTTTCACAAAGATAAAACCTATAAATGTCACTTATGGACTTGGAATCGAAGAGCACGATCAAGAGGGAAGAGTTATAACACTTGAATTTGATAAGTTCTATTTTATAAATGTTTATACACCTAACTCTCAAACTAAGCTTGCCAGACTTGATTACAGAATGACTTGGGAAGATGCTTTTAGAGAGTATATAATGGAACTTGATAAGGTAAAACCTGTTATTGTATGTGGTGACTTAAATGTTGCTCACCAGGAGATTGACCTAAAAAATCCTAAAACAAATAGAATGAATGCAGGGTTTTCTGATGAAGAGAGAGCTAAAATGACTGAGCTTTTAAACAGCGGATTTATAGATAGTTTTAGATACTTCTATCCTGATAAGACTGAGATATATTCGTGGTGGTCTTATAGATTTAATGCAAGAGCTAACAATGCAGGGTGGAGAATAGACTATTTTATAGTATCTGAAAAGCTTAAAGATATGCTAGTAGATGCAGAAATTCATACTGAGGTACTAGGTTCAGATCACTGCCCAGTTGTATTAAATATTAACATATAAAAAAAGGAGAGCTTTTAAACTCTCCTTTTCATTTTAACTATTTTTTGTGAAAGTGGCTTTTTTCAATGTCATCATAGTTGCTAACATCGAATTCTTCATCTTGAACTTTCTTTCTGTCATATTTCATTTGTTCAGCAATTATTGAAACATATTTTTTAAGAACTTCTTGTTTTTCAAGTAATAATTTCTTTTGTTCAGCATCTGTTCCAGTTTCAAATTCCTTACTGTTTATAAAGTTATTAAGTCTTTCTAGTCTTGCTACTTCTTGCTCGTATTCCTCATTGATGTATCTAAGATTTTTTTCTATTCCCATATCTTCCTCCTAATATAATAAAGTTATAGATTAAATTTAGCCAGACATAACTTAAACTTTTAGTTATTGCCATATCCAACTTTCTTTCATTATACTATTTTTATCCAGTTTTGACAACCTAATTATTTGAATTTATTATTAATAAAATATATATACATTATAAACCTGTTATAACTATTTTTGCTTTGTCTAGTCTTATTTAACGTTTGTACTATCATACAATTAACTTTACAAAATCAATATTCTTTATATTGCTTATTTTCAGTATATAGAGTATAATAAGTTAACATTTTACTATATATAAAAACAGGAGGTATTATTTAATGAAAAAAACAACATTTATAAAAGGGCTATTACTATCTTCACTACTTTTAGGAGTTAATAGCATTGCTATGGCTGAAACAAAACTGTATCAAGGACTTGGACAAACTTCTAATTTCAGAGTTGGACCTGGTAAAGACAACAAAGGTGTCCCTGTATATTCATTTAACTATGTAACTGCTGCTGGTGTATTTGATGAGGCAGGTAAAATAGTGAACCTCCGTGTAGATGTTCTTGAGGTGGGAACACCAAATGCTAAAGGTAAAACTATGCCTAGATTTTCTGGATGGCCTGGAACATCTCCATATAACTATGTAGATACTAGTACTGGTAAGGTAGATGGAGTAGCTGATAACTCTGTTGAAGCTCTGACTAAAGAGATTGAAAACTGGGAAAGTAAAAGACAAAGAGGAAATACATATGGTATGAATCCTAGGAATGATTGGGATAAACAGATGGATTTCTATGAAAATTATTTTAAAGGTAAGACAATTAAAGAGGTTGAAGAATGGTTTGCTAAAAACGCTTCTGATATAAATGGAAGAGTTTTAAAAGAAAAAGCAACTAAAGAGGAAGATAAAGCAAAATATGCAAAACTTAGTGAGGCTGAAAAGAAAGAACTTGCAGATGTAGTTGCAGGTGCTACTATGAGTATCCAGGACTCACATGGGGATATTTTAGGTGCTATTAAAAATGCCTATAATAACCGTGTAGAATTCACAGTAAAATAATAAAATCCAAATTGAGGCTGTTGCAAATATGTAAAAATTAAAATTTTCGGGCATTAGAAATTCTTGCGTCATTTATGCAGCGAAACAGAATACTGAAAATCCGACTGTTTGACCGAAGTGAGTTTCGGATTTTCTTTCTGTAAGCAAAATAAATAGAAAGAATTGATAGCTAAGAGAATTTTAATTTTAAAATTTAGAAATGCAACAGTCTCTCTTTTTTAGGTATGATATTTTATTAGTATATAAAAAAAGCTGAGTAACATTTTTAAAAAAATGTTTTACTCAGCTCTCTTTTTTGTA
>NZ_JADRHM010000070.1 GCF_018205345.1 Fusobacterium sp. DD2 | reverse complement strand
CCTTATTTTTATTTTTCAGCCATTATCTTATAGATCTTATCCATTGCGAGATTTTCTCTAATCAGATTTGCCAGTTTATCATATTCTCTTTCTTTAAAACCTGAAAATGAAAAGCTATCATCTAAAGGTTTTAACCCTTTTTTAGCTCTTATATTATTTAAAAATGCTCTTGTGAACTTTTCATTATCAAATACTCCATGAATATAGGTACCAAAAACATTATCTTTTGCTGCAAAGATATAACTATCTCCTGTAGTTCTATTCTCTTCACTTCCATTAGTAACACCCTGATGTATTTCATATCCTCTAACTGTTAAATTCTCACAGTTAGCTATAATAGTTCCACAAAGATTATCTTTTAAAGTTCTACGGACCTGTTGAGTACACTTGGCTTTTTCCATAACAGTTGTAGTATCAAGAAAACCAAAACCTTCAGTAATCTCTTTATCTCCTTCAATTTTATGAGGATCCTGTATCTCTTTTCCAAGCATTTGGAACCCACCACAGATACCAACAACTGTAGTTCCTTTTTTATATAGTTCTTTTACTTTATCAAATATTCCATTGGCTTTTAATTTTTCAAGATCAGCTATTGTACTTTTACTTCCTGGAAGAATGATAATATCTTCATCTCCAAGTTCCTCTTTTTTAAATACATAATTTAAGCTTACATCAGGATAGTGAGTCAAAGCATCAAAGTCAGTATAATTAGACATTTTATCTGTTCTAATAACAGTTATTTTTATCTCTGCATCTTTATTGTTATGAGTATTTATTTTCTTAGCTAAAACATCCTCTTCTTCTATTTCCAATTTTTCATATGGTAATACACCAAGAAATTCAATATCTAAGCCATCCTCTTTAAGTTTTTTCTCAAACATCTCTATTCCTGGTTTAAGAAGTTCAATATCTCCTCTAAATTTATTTATAACTATACCCTTTATTCTCTTTCTGTCTTTTTCATCTAAAAGAGCAATAGTTCCATATAAAGAAGCGAAAACTCCTCCAGTTTCTATATTCCCAACAAGTATAACTGGTGCATCAATAAGTTCTGCCATGCCCATGTTTACACAATCAAATTCTCTTAGATTGATTTCTGCAGGACTTCCTCCACCTTCTAATACTCCAATATCAAAATTTCTTTCTATAATCTCATAATTACGTTTAGCTATCTCTTTTAAATAACTGGAATTAGAAAAATATGATTGAGCATCCATATTTTTTACTGGTTTTCCTTCTATGATTATTTGTGAGTTGTTATCTGAATTTGGTTTTAATAGAATGGGATTCATAAATGCTCTCGGTATCTCCATAGCTGCTTCAGCCTGAACTACCTGAGCTCTGCCCATCTCTAATCCCTCTATATCAACATACGAGTTTAAAGCCATATTTTGCGATTTAAATGGCGATACCCTAAAACCATCCTGGGCAAAAACTCTGCATAGACCAGCTGTGAGAATACTCTTTCCTACAGATGATCCAGTCCCTTGTATCATAATTTTTCTATGCATAATAATTCCTCAAACTTTCTTTCATTAATAGTTAAATCTGCCCCAACTATTTATTAAGAACTTTTTCTTTATAAAATTCTTCAAATTTTTCTGTTATAATTTCAGGCTTAAGAAGATCATTTTGCTCTTCAAGTGTCATCTTATCAGCCTCAGGGTTTATATCAAGTGGTCCTATACCACCATGTTTATCACCCTTAATTGCCCATTCTTTAATATTTAATCCAGCTCTATATATTATAAATGTAGGAATATCCAAGCTATGTGCAATATGTCTTGGTCCACCTTCATTTCCAAAAAACATATCACAATTTGCAAAAATCATTGCAAGTTCTCTTATTGATTTTGTATCAATATTAGAGAAGATATGCTTATCCCATCCTAATCTTTCATGAGCTTTCTTTGCAAACTCTTTTTCAGCAGGTGAATAGTAAAAGATAATTTGTGGATCTAAATCCTTTATTACATTTTTTACTATCTCAAGCATTCTATCAATGTTATAAACTTTTCCTGGAACTCTTGCATTTATAGCAAAAGCAAAAACAGGTTTATTAAAGTCTATTCCGGCTTTTACCATTCTCTCTCTCATGCTCTTTTTTTCTTCATCTGTTATATTTATAGAAAAATCTTCTGTATATTTAATATCGTACTCTTTTTCTAATGGTTTAAGCATCTGTAAAAATTTATCAATCTTATTTTTGCTGATTTTAGGTTCTTCTATTTTATGAGTATAAGTATATCCTCTATGTTTTTTGGCTCTTCCAATTCTATACTTGCTTCCTCTTGAAAATAGTGTAAATAGCTCACTTTTTGGTGTAGACATTATATCAATTACTATATCATAATTATTTCTAGTAACCTGCCACACTTTTTTAATATATTTAAATATATTTTTTCTTTCCTCTTTTGTAATAGATATTACATTGTCAATATACTTACTTTTTTCAAAGATAGGAGCTATATGGTCATATACAATATAATCTATCTGAGAATCTGGAAATGTATTTTTCAACGTATGACAGATTGGTGCTGCTAAAATTGAATCTCCAATCTGCTTAAATCTAACTACCAGTATTTTCAACTACTTGCCTCCTTAACACTAACTTACTAGTGAAGATATAAAGTTTTGTATCAATGCACTTACATCAACATGGAAAACAGCTTCTGCTATCATTTTTAAAAGAACAACTGAAGTTACTGTTAAGAACATTGGTTTTATAAATTTAGTTCCTTTTGTAACAGCAGTTCTTGCTCCTAAGAAAGCTCCAAGCATCATTACAATTCCAACTGGTACTGAATAAAGATAATTTACCTGTTTAAAATAAACGAACATAATAACACTTGCTATGTTACTTGTAAGGTTTAATATTTTAGCATTTCCACTAGCATGAGGGAAATCCATTTTAAATATTCTAATAAGTCCAAATATTAAAAATGATCCTGTTCCTGGTCCAAAGAACCCATCATAGAAACCTATTACAAAAGCCATTATTCTTCCATAAAGAATAGTTTTATCTGTAAGTTCATCAAATTCATGAACCTCTCCCATTTTTTTATTCATTAAAGTATATCCAAGAACTACTAAAAGAAGTACCACTGTCATTGGATATAGATATTTTGAGCTTACAAGAAGTATTGTTCTAACACCTAAAAATGCTCCAATAAGTGAGAATATTGCTATTTTTCTCATTAAAGTCCAGTTGATTTTACCAGAGCTTGCAAATTTTGCACTACTTGCACAAGTAGCTATACAAGCTGATACCTTATTTGTTCCAAGTGCCATATGAGGTGGAATTCCAGATGCCATATATGCTGGCAAACTTATTAATCCCCCACCACCAGATACTGCATCAATAAAAGATGCTAAAAAACACGCTACTAATAAAAATATAAATGTTCCGTCACACATGCTGTGTAAAGCCTCGCTGATCATTAAAATACCTCCACTTTTTTGTTGTATAACAAAAGAGAGTGACCAAGGACAAAACTACTGCCTTTAGTCACTTTCTTCTATTTTTTATAACTTGGAATTATCTCTTCTTCCTCATCATAATTTTCATTTTTTGTCTTATACTCAAATAGATATGTCTTATTTTTAGGGATTGTACAGAAGATATTTTCTCCTGGGTTCTCTATCTGTCCACCTTTAATATACACAGCTCCTGAGATATAATCTAGAATTCTTTGAGATTCTTTAGCATCTAATTCTAAAAGATTGATATGTACAATCTTATCTCTTTTAATATGCTCAACACATTTAACACAATCTTCAAATCTTTTTGGTTTTACAAAAACAATATCAAAATCTTTTTCCATGATGTATTCTCCTTTTCCCTTTTATTTTAATTTTACCACAGCTGGCACTGAAAAATCTACTCCTTTATAATCTAAAGTTGCAGCATTTGTTTCAATATATGATTTAACTGTTGCTGTTCCAACTAAAGTCTCCTCATATCCTAAAAGCTCTCCTCTATACTCAACAGGTGCTCCCTGTTTGTAGACATTTACCTGTGTTCCAAGTTTTAAATTATTTTCAGCTCCTGAGTTTATAATAATGGTACCTGGAGTCTTTTTAATAACTGCTGCTGTCCAAGGAAGTTTATCAATATCTTTTACTATTTTCTCAACTCCATCAATAACTGCAGCTCTAAATGCTTCTTTTTCCAGACTTCCATATGAACCATATGTTCCTGTACCTAAAACTGTTCCAAATGATACTGTAGAACTTCCCTCTCCAGTTTCACTCCATACCTTTCCATTTAACACATCAATAATTTTAAGCTCAATAGCTGCTTCAGCTCTTTGCTCTTTATTCTTAGATATTATAGACTGGCTACCTGTTGTGTTCAGTTCATATTTTGTAACACTTCCCACTACTACAAAATCTGAATCTAAGAATTTTTGTCTAGGAAGAATAGATTTTTGCCCTAAAGAGTTTGAAAATGCCAACTCTTCCATTACTGCATCTAAATCCTCTCTCTCTAAAACGTTAAATCTTCCAGATTTTGAAAATTCTGAAACCAAAATATCCTTTGTTATACTGTCTGTTCTTTGAGTACCAAATCTGGAATAATTTTTTATCTTTCCTATTACAATTCTTCTCTTAGGTGCAATATTTTCTCTTGCAACATCGTAATCTCTTAATTTTTCAATAGTATCTTCTTTTTTTATAGTGCTTCTCACATCAGAGCACCCTACTGCAAATATGCATAATGCTAAAGCTATAAGTATTTTTCTCATAGTCATCTCCTACAATTTTTCAAGTACTATTCTTATAATCTCTTCACCTGGAAGGGTACTGCTGAATCCTGCAGCTTTTTTATGCCCTCCACCACCAAATAATGCTGCTATCTCATTGACATCAGTATCATTTTTACTTCTCATACTACCTTTAATAAAACCAATTTTATCTTCTCTTAAAAAGAGAGATACATTTGCTTCTCTCAATGAAAGAAGATTTTCTACAATTCCCTCTGTATCCTCTTTTCTTCCATTATACTTATCTAAAACATCTTTACTCATAAAGTAATAAGCTAATTTCTTTTCATTATCAAATCTCATCTCATACATAGCTTTTCCAACAAGTCTTATTGCTGCAAAACTTCTTGTATCCCAAAATTCTCTAATGATCTTACAGTTATCTACACCAATTCTTTTTAATTCTGCTGCCATTAAAAATGTTGACTCTCTTACGTTGTCATGCTTAAAGTTTCCTGTATCATTTACAAGACCTGTATAAAGTGCCTCACCAATAGCTTTATCAATCTCTATATTGCAGAATTTAAGCAGTGAAAAAATAATCTCACTTGTAGATGAAGCATCTACAACATAGTTATACGTTCCATAGCTATTATTACTTATATGATGATCTATATTTATACTATCTCTTCCTACTAACAGAGCTTTTGTAGACCCAAGTCTTCCCTCTGCTGCACAGTCAACACAGATAGTTAAATCATTTTGATAATTTTCTGCTAGACTATACTGTTCTACATTTTCTATTCCCTCTAAAAAATTAGTTGTTTGAGGATTTAAATCCTGAAGAACAAATCTTGCCTTTTTCCCTATCTTTTTTAAAGCAAGTGTCAGAGCAAGACCTGCTCCAATTGCATCTCCATCTGGATTAACATGTGCTGTTACTATAACATAACTGCTTTTATCTATTCTATCTTTTATCTCTTGAAAGGTGTTCACTTTTCCTCCTCACTTATTCCCAGTATCTGCTTTTCTTCAGTCGTCATTCTCTTTAATCCCTCTTTATAAAGTTTTTCAGAGTCATGACCAAGTTTAGTTGCCATAAGGTTCATTACAGCAATCTCAACCATTGCAGCAGCATTTCTACCTGACGATATATAAAGTACCATCTTAGGAATATCTTTACCTAATACTCTTGTTGAACTAGTTTGGTAGTCAACTGCTGTCAGATAAACATCTTCTCTTTCCTGCTCTTTAAGTTCTATTACAAGGTCTAATTTTTTATTAATTCTTACAGCACCAAGTCCATAAAGGGTCTTAATATCTATTATTCCCAAACCTCTAATTTCCATAAAATATGGAAGATTAGCAGCAGACCCCATAATGTCTCCACCTGTTTCTTTTACAAATTTAACAAGGTCATCTGCTATAAGTCTGTGTCCTCTATGAATAAGTTCCAGAGCTGTTTCACTCTTACCTACGCCGCTTTTTCCAGTTAAAAGTACTCCAAATCCATAAAGTTCAACAAAAACTCCATGAACTGATATACTTGGAGTAAAATATGTCTCTAAATAGCTATTGAAATTAGCTATAACCTGAGAAGCTTTTTTGTAAGAACTTCTGCATAGAATTATATTCTTTTCTTTTACCATATCCAGAAAATACTCTGGTACCTCTACATCTGCAGTTAATACCAATACTGGCAATTTAAACTGAAGATAATTCTCCAAATTTTTCTTTCTTTCCTCTTCAGGCAATGTATTCAAATATTTAAATTCTGCTTTAGAAAAAATTTGAACTCCATTATATGCCTCATCTTTATAATTTTCCACATATCCAGCTAAAGCTAAAGAAGGTCTATGAATACTTGTAGTCTGTATATAAGTATCTTCCAACCTATCTTCTCCAGATAAAACCTTCAGATTAAACTGATGTTTTAACTGCATAACTGAAAGTAATCTATCACCATTCATATTTCGCTCTCCCTGATTTTTTTTATTTTTCATTATCAACTTTTGAGATTCTCTCATAAAATACTCTGCCGAATTAAGTCCCATTGCTTTTAATCTGTAGTTAAGTGCTGCTGTTTCAACTATAATTGCAAGATTTCTACCTTTTCTTACTGGAATAGTAAGCTTAGGTATTTTCTCACCAAGAAACTCTTCCATAACTTCATCAAGACCTAATCTATCATAAAACTTCTTATCATCCCACTCTTCAAGAACAATTAAAAGATCCACTCGTTTCATTTTTCTTGTTGCTTTAATACCAAAAAGTGTTGTGACGTCTATCTTACTTCCATCCTTTGGATTATTTAAGAAAAAGTGGCTGTCCTTTGTGGACTTATCAAAAAAGTTATATCCTTCAAGATCATTTTCTGCAACTCTTTTTATCATAAGATGGTTATCTGTAATAAGTCTATGTCCTCTTTCTAAAAGTTCAATAGTTACTCCAAGTTTTGCATCTTCATAACCAGTAATTAAAACTCCTATTCCCATTACATCAAGGCACACATATCCATCTATCATCTTTTCTTCTGCAAGTTCCTGAGACAAAAAGAATTTTACCTCTCTTATAGTTGCAGATGTTCTCATATGACTTTTCAAAATTGTCTTATTATGTTTTTTAGCACTTTCTATCATCTCTGGAAAAATGATACTTTCATTAGTTATAATAAGAGCTGGAAAATCATATTTAAAATAGTTATCAAAAATCTTTGCTCTCTCTTCACTTGTAAATTTGTTAAGATATCTTGATTCTTTTCTTCCATAAATATGAATGTATTTTGTAAGTTCCTCTCCAACCTCAAAAAATCCTATAAGCTCATATCCTATCTGATATACACTTGGACTTTTTATTTTTATATCCATATTTCCTTCATATATTACATCCATATTGAGATGATTTTTGATATCCTTTAAACTTACATTTTCATTATAAATCTTTATGCTGTTCAAGAGATTCATCACCCCCTGCATCTGAAGAATCCTTTGCTTTTTCCTTCTCTTGAAGTTCTTCAAGTGCTTTTATATAGTCTTTATCTAAATAAAATCCATCTTTTCTTATTAAAAATGATTTTTCTATCTCTTTAGTTATACTGGCTATTTTTTCCTCTCTTACACTATTATCTGCTTTATATTTCAGATACAAGTGATATTCAAAGTGACCAAATACCATTAAAGCGATTAAATATACTAAAATCTTTAATAATTTCCCCTTTTTATTCATGAACTTCCTCTTTAAATTTACTTAAAGTATAAAAAGAACCACATATTATTATTATCTTTTTGCCCATACCTTTTGCCTGAGTAAAAGCTTTTAGCATATCATTTTCAACTGAAAAACCTTTTTTATCATCAAGCATCTCATATATCTCATTTCCTGAAAGTCCTCTTGGGTTTTCCATAAGAGATGTCAAAATTATATCTCCAGCTATTGTTTTTAATATATCAAGCATAGGTACAACCTTTTTATCTTTCAGTATAGATGTTACTGCTACAACATCCTCAGGTTTATAAGCTTTAGATATTATCTTAGCAAGCTCTGTCATTCCATCTATATTGTGTGCACCATCTAATATAACTAATGGATTGTCACTATATTTTTCAAATCTGCACTGCCATACTGTTTTTTTAGCAGCTTTTCTTATTATATCCTTTGATATACCTAGTTCTATTACTGTTTCATATGCACATAGGAAATTTTTGACCTGATAATCTCCAAAAAGTGAAAACTCATATGTTTCCCCGTCAATTGTAATCTCTGTTATAAACCTTTCGAAATCCAATCTGCTTGAATAGTTATACTTTTCCAATACGTTTACTGGATCAGCTATAGCTTCATGTATAGCCTGTAAAAACTCAGGATCACTATCTGCAATTATAACATTTTTACATTTTTTTATAATTCCAGCTTTTTCTCTGGATATCTTATAAATAGTATCTCCTAAATACTCCATATGATCAAAAGTCACATTTGTTATTACACAAATCTTGTCATCAGCTATATTAGTTGCATCAAATCTTCCACCCATACCAGTTTCCAATACTACATAATCAAGTTTTAAGTCAGAAAAATACTTAAACATCATAGCTGTAGTTACCTCGAAAAATGTAGGTTTAACTCCTGTCTCCTCTATAGCTTTTTTTACCATCTCATAGTATTTTACTATCTCTTCATCAGAGATATCTTTTTCATTAGCCCTTATTCTCTCATTGAATTTTAAAATATGAGGTGATGTATATTTTCCAACTTTATAACCAGCCTCTAATAGAATTGTCTCTATTGCTGTTGCAGTAGATCCTTTTCCATTGGTTCCTGCAATATGGATTATCTTATAATCATTTTGAGGATTACCCATATTATCGCAAAGAGCCTTTATATTATCCAATCCAAGCTTAATCCCATGCATAGAATAAGAGTAGAGTTCCTTTAATAGTGAATCCATATCCATTTTATCTCCACCTTACATTTTTTTTAGTATACCTTCTATTATTGTTTTAGAATTTTTTGCTGCAACTTTAACAAATTCAGGATAATCAACTTTTGCATCATGATTTGCTTTATCTGAAATTGCTCTTATTACTAAGAATGGAATGTTTAATACATAGCAAACATGGGCAACTGCAGCTCCTTCCATCTCTGTACAGTAAGCATCAAATGTATCTTTTAACCATTTTATCTTTTCTACAGAAGCTACAAACTGGTCTCCACTTGCAATTCTTCCTTTCCATACTCTATCTTTACCAAACTCTTCAACTGCTGTTTCATAAGCAAGATTAAATAGCTCTCTATCAGTTTTAAACTTAAACTCTTTCATTCTAGGAAGTTGTCCTAATTCATATCCAAAAGCTGTACTGTCTACATCGTGCTCTACAAGATCATCTCCAATAACAATATCTCCAATATCTATTCTTGGATCTACTCCTCCTGCTACTCCTGTAAATAATACTTTATCAACTTTAAAATGTTGTATCAGTATAGTTACACATATAGCTGCATTTACCTTTCCAATTCCACCTTCAACTAATACAACATCTTTTCCTTCTAATATTCCTTTATAAAAAACTAAATTTCCTACTTTTTCTTCCTCTATGTTATTCATTACAGATTTTAACTCTATAATCTCTTCATTCATTGCTCCAATAATACCTATTCTCATTTTTTCACCTCAAAGTCATATTTTTCTCTTAGAAAAATTATACCATATCCTTGCATTGTAAGCAATTTATATAAAGTTTTTCTTACTGTCACTAATGTTTTTTTATCTCTTTTATGTTATAATATAACTACGTAAAATAGAGAAGAAAGTGTAAAAATAATAGTTTATATATATATTATTAATGAATATTTTTGGGAGGAAAAAATGAGAAAAAAATTTCTTTTTCTTATCTGTATATTTTTTATTTTTTTATGTAAGGCAAATACATTTGCAGAATATCTTCCATCAACAATGAAAGAGGATATTGAAATTGAAAAATTAAAGCACCAGGTGTCAATACTACAGGCTAAGATTCAACAATTAGAAGAGATTAAAGAAAGAAAAATGAAAGCAGATAAAAAGCATATAAAAATTGGACTGGCTCTAAGTGGTGGAGGTGCTAAAGGACTTGCACATATTGGCGTATTAAGAGTATTGGAAAATCTTGGTATCAGACCAGATTACATAACTGGTACAAGTATGGGAGCTGTTGTAGGAGCTCTCTATTCAGTAGGATATACTCCTGATCAGATAGAGGAGATTCTTACTAAAAATGACTGGGATAGCTTTGTAAATGGTACCTTTATGGATAACAACATCCCTTTAGAGAAAAAAATAAACAACAAAAAATATATGGTTTCAATTAGATATGACAATAAATTCAACTTTTCACTGCCAAAAGGTTTTGGAAATACTCAGATGATATATTTTGAGCTTAAAAAACTTCTGCGTAATGTAGAAGGAATTACAAACTTTGATGATTTACCAATTCCATTAAGAGTTATAGCAACTGACTTGAACTCTGGTACTGCAAAAGCATTTAAAAGTGGAGATCTGGCTAAAGCTATTACAGCTAGTATTGCTGTCCCTACAATTTTCGATCCAGTTGAAATAGGAGGAAATCTCTATGTGGATGGTCTTATTACACGTAATTTCCCTGTTATTGATGCTATCAATATGGGGGCAGATGTAGTTATAGGATCTGATGTTGGAAACGAACTAAAGGATAAAAAAGACTACAATATTCTAAGTGTTTTAAACCAGCTGGTAGCAATTCAAAGTTCATCTTCTACCAGAGAGCAGCAAAAACTTGCAACTATTCTGATTACACCAGATATATTGAAATACTCTGCAACAGATTTAGATAAAGGTAAAGATTTTGTTAAACTTGGAGAAAAAGCAACTTTAGCTCAGGTAGATCTTTTAAAAGACCTTGCATCTCCAAACTTTGTAAAACAGGATAAAATACTTAAATCAAAAAATATTAAGATTGATAAAATTGAATATTCTCATAAAATCAGTGATAAAGATAAAGAGCTTATAAACAGTATCCTGGATGACACTTTAGGAAGAGATCTCACACCTAACGAACTTGAAAAATATATGCTTAAAGTCTATGGAAACGATATGATTAACACTGTTTATTACCAGATTATTGGAGATACTCTTATAGTTGATGCCAATATCAATCCTAATAACTCAATAGGTGTTGGAGTTAATTATCTTACTGGATATGGTACAACATTTAATGTTGGAACGACTATTTCAAACCTTGGTACTTTAGGAAATAACTCTCTGTTAAATATAAAACTTGGAGATTATATTGGATTTACGTTTAAAAACTTTATCTATTACGGATATTCAAATAAAATAGGAGTTTTTGGTAATCTATCATATAATGAAAATCCACTATTTTTATATAACGGAAATAAGAAAATTTCTGATTCAACAATAAGAAACTCTTTATTTGAAGCTGGAGTTCTTACTCAATATAACAATAAACTTATTCTATCTTATGGACTTAATACAATGTACACTCAGGTTAAGCAAAATACAGGAGCACTGCTTGATAAGGATATTAACTATGGAAAGAACTACAATGGTGCTTTCTTCAGAGCTTCTTATGACACTCTTGAAGAGGTAAATAACCATCCATCAAATGGGGTAAAAGCACTTTTTGAATACTCATGGGAAGGTAGCTTTAATAAATCCAGATCTAATTTCTATGGTCCAACATATATTTTAGATGGATATATTCCTATAACTGATAGAATAACCTTTAAATATGGTTTCTCTGGAGGAATCATATCTGGAGATCGTTTCAATTCAAGAGATAAATATTTAAGAATAGGTGGAACAAAGAGTAACTTCAAACAAAAGGAATTTGCTTTCTATGGACTTGCTTTCCAACAAAGACTTACAGATAAATTTTTGATTGGTAAACTTGGAATTGATTATCAGTTAATTCCAAATCTGTATTTAAGCGGAATATGGAATATGGGAACTTTCAATGATATTAAAAACCCAGGATATCCTAAACAATTTGAAATTTGGGATGACTACTTACAAGGATTTGGTGTAGGTGTAACATATCAAAGTCTTATGGGACCTATTGAATTCTCTATTTCCAAGAGTAATAACCATGGAAATTTCTTAACTCAGCTTAGCATTGGTTACATATTTGATTAATAAAAAAGAAAAGGGCTATTGCAACTCTTAAAAAATATAATTCTCTAAGCTATCAATAGTTTCTATTTATATTGCTTACAGAAAGAAAATTTGAAACTCACTTCGTTCAAACAGTCAAATTTTCAGTATTCTGTTTCGCTGTATAAATTACGAAACTATTTCTAATACCGAGAATTTTATTTTTATAAGTTTATAAATGCAACAGCCCTATTTTTTTAATTTGGAA
>NZ_JADRHM010000069.1 GCF_018205345.1 Fusobacterium sp. DD2 | reverse complement strand
TTTAAAATTTTCTTTTAACGTTTCAAATTTTTTAGATATTTTGTAATAGAATATTGTAATAGCAAGGAGATCTGCACTTCCACCTGGACTTATTCTATTTTTAATATATTTTTTCTCCAGGTCATGGAAAATTTCACTGCTATTTTCCATATATATTCCACCCTTATCAAAAATATCCTGCATCTCTTTTTTTACTTTCTCAAGCATCTCAAAATCATGTCTGTAGACTATTGTACTGTCCATAACTTTTCCCATTAGAAAGATAAGAGTTTGCAGTGCAGCAAGGTTAAAATTCTTTGTTTTTTCTATAGTTTCAGTAAAAACTTGCAGTGAGCCGTTAAATACTATATCTAAGCCATTTCCTATCTCTCCTCTAATTCCTGTAAACCCATGCTCAACAAATAGTTTTTCTCCATGAGTAAGAGGCTTAGAAGGATTAATATTGTCAAAGTCTTTAAGTATATCCTTAGTCATCTCAGTAATTATCCCTTTAATATCAGAAAATTCTTTTTTCTCATATAGGGCTCTAGCAGTACTGCTAATAGCAATTCCTAAAAGGAAAATCATTCCCTTATGTGTATTGACATTATTTGTAGCATCAAACATATCTACTTCTGCCTCTTTACCTATTGCACGAAGTTTTTTAAATGCAATATCAAGAGGAAGTGGTGAGTATATTGTTTCAGCCATTCTCTTAAGACCATGTTTTATTGCAAAAGAGCTGTCTAAAAATGTAAAAAAGTCCATATCTTTATGAGCACCTTTTGTAAGAGGAGAAACAAGTCCAAAAGATGGATAACTCGAAACCTCATATATCATTCCTTCAAGGGCTGTGTCAGCTAGAAGAGATGCTATTTTTTCTCTTTTTATTATATGTTTTTGAAATTCAATATATTTAGATGTGATAAAATCTTTTATTTCACTGTGAGAATGTTTCATAGTTCTTCCACAGACAAAAGCCAGCTCGTCACATAGCATACATTTTCTTTTTCCTTTACCAAATTGCTGTCTAGACATTCCATTGCCATTTTCATCATAGACATCAATATCAACACATCTTCCTAAAATATGTTTTTCTTCAAGCTCCATAGTTTGAAGTTTTACATTTTTTGGAGTATCATTTATAATGAAGAGATGTATTTTTCCTTCAAGATTATCAATGATTTTATGGAATACAATAGATGTTTCAAATAGAAGTGAAATTTCATTAGCCATAATATCTGAAATTTCATTAGCTACAGGTTCTTTTTTATTTTCACCTGGATAGTTAGTTCTTACAGTGAGAAGTGGAAACTTATACTGAGAAATCAGATTGTTTTGATATTCCACTCTATCCTCTCTGTCTTGTAAAAATTGATTTATATCAAACATAATTAATGTGGAGAATTTTCAGATTTTAGTTTTTCTCCAATCTCCTTTCCTTTAGGACTGATTAAAAAATTATATGTTGTTTCAGGAACAAGATCTTTTATCTCCTGAAGTCTGTCATTTTTCATATATTCTCTTACTAGAGATGCACTTATAACATTGTCATTAAGCTCTTTTCTTGGAACTACTACTACTTCCATATCATATTCCGGAAGTATTTTTTCAAGAGTTTTATTGTATGTATCAGTAACCTTACATAGAGGTTCTTCACCTACATATCTTTTGTTAATATTCAGTTTTTTACCAAATTGCACTCCACAAATTGCAGAATCAAGCTTAGTATACTCCTCTAAAGTATCATCTTCTTTTCTTAGGAAATAATTTGGGAATGTAGCAGAAGATATAAGATACTCAGTACCAGGTATTACTTTTACATTTTTTAAGTGAGCTGTTCCTTTTTGAACAAGTTCATATCTGTCTTTAAAAGGGAATGATGATTTATCTTCCTGAACGACAAAGATTAGAACCTCTTCATTTTCTGAAGCAGCTTTTTCAATTAAATATAGATGCCCTAATGTAAATGGGTTACAGTTCATAACAGCCATTGCTCTTTTTTTAGATATATCAATATCAAATTTTTTAATTATTTTAGCAATTGTTTTATCAACACTTTTATTTCCCATTTCCATAAGGATAACTTTATCTGTATGTGCCACCTCTTTGTATCCCATTCCTTCAAAAAGGGATTTGTTAGGTGTCTTAGTAAATACCATATTATGAAAATATCCTTCATCAAACATCTGATTGATTGCAGGAGTTAAAATTTGAGTTGCAATTCCCTCACCTTGATGGGAATTATCAATAGCAAAACATTTGATAATGTTTTTTTCTTTAGAAACAGTAGCTATAACTTTACCATCTTCTCTGGCAGCTACTGTGTAGTCAACTCCTTTGTCATATTTAAGATCAAATGAATTTAAAAATTTTTCAATTTCCTGTTTTTCAACAGGGTTACTCATATTGATTTTATCTACAGTCACACTATTCCTCCTATGCTAAAAAAAGGGACGACAAAAGAAGAAAATTCTTTTTAAGTCATCCCCATATTATTTTATTTTTATATTTATAAATTAATTTGTTTCTACTACTTTTTCTTTAATACTGTTAAGTTTACCAGATATATCTCCAATATATCCAGAAAATACCTGTTTAGAAAGCTCTAAGACTCTATTTCTGTCAATAGCTACAAGGGAATAAACAGAACTTTCACCTTCCCATTGTCCTCTTTGACTTGAGTTTTTAACTGCAAGTTCTACAGTGTAATTAACTAAGTCTGTCATAACAGGAGTAATGATTCCTCTTGTATAGTTATCAGTATTAAGTAAAAATGAATCAAAATTTATCTTAACTTCTTTTTTTAGTTTTTCTTTTAAAATATCTTTTGCATTCTTATTAGCCTTTGCCTGTGCAATAAGTCCACCACTTTTATCAAGACTTGCTGCTCCAACTGCAAATATTTCATTTTCAGGATTAACTTTAGCTGCAATTTGTTCCTGAAGAGAAACAGGTACAGCAGGTTGTCTTGCTGGTAGAGCATCATCAATAAAATCCCCTATTGACGTACATCCAGCTAGTAGCATTAAGAATGTAGAAAATAATAACAAAAATTTTTTCATAAAAAATCCTCCCATAGTAACAATTTTTACATAAATAAGTATATGTTAAACTTCTCCATTTTAGTGCATTTTGTTAAATAATTATCTACTTCATTTTATAATATTAATCTAATAAAAGCAAATAAATATTGAAATAATTTGAAAAATCCTATAGAATTAATTATTAAGGAAGATAAATAAGGAGGCAGAAATGGGCTTTTTTTCTTTAAGTAAAAAAAATTTTTCTTTAAATGGTAGAAAAAAATATGTAACATTAACAATAGAAAATAAAGAGGAAGATAAACAGAAATTAGAGGCAGGAAAACATATAGATAATAATCCAACAGGACTTTGGACTAAGTGCCCATCTTGTCAGGAAATTCTATACCGTGAAGACATAGAAAAGAATTTAAAAAGATGCCCTAAATGTGATCATTATTTTGAAATGACAGCTTGGGAAAGAATAAATTTATTAATTGACGAGGGAACATTTGTAGAGGAAGATAAGTATTTGAGATCAGAAAATCCACTTAATTTTCCAGGATATTCAGAAAAAAATAAAAAAAATCAGGAAGATTGCCAAATGATTGAAGGAACAATATCAGGAACTGGAGAGATTGGTGGAATAAAAGTAAGTATAGCTGTAATGGATTTCAAATTTATGGGTGGAAGCATGGGATCTGTAGTTGGTGAAAAGGTAACAAGAGCTATGGAAAGAGGTCTTAAGGAGAAAATACCAGTAATCGTGGTAGCTACATCTGGAGGAGCTAGAATGCATGAAGGGCTTCTATCATTGATGCAGATGGCAAAAACCTCTGCAGCAGCTGAAAAGTTAAGAAATGCTGGAGTGCCATATATTGCCATTCCAGTAAATCCTACAACAGGAGGAGTTACAGCATCATTTGCAATGCTTGGAGATATAATAATTAGCGAACCTAAGGCAACAATTGGTTTTGCAGGAAGAAGAGTTATTGAACAGACTATTAAGCAGAAACTTCCTGAAGAATTTCAGACAAGTGAATTTTTATTACAATGCGGTATGGTAGATGTGATAACTACTAGAGACAATATGAAAGAAACATTACATACTATACTTAGCAATCTAGTTGGATAACTTGCAGGAGGTTGATATAGGTGGAATTAGAATTTGAAAAAGAGATAATAGAATTAGAAGAAAAAATAACTGAGCTTAAAAAATTTGCTGAGGAGCAGGAACTTGATCTCAGCGATAAAGTAGAAAAATTACAGAATTTAAGAGATGAAAAGCTAAAGAATATTTATAAAAACCTAAGTACATGGGAGAGAATATTTGTAGCTAGACATCCAGAAAGACCCTATACATTAGATTATATAGAAAATATAGCAACTGACTTTGTGGAACTTCATGGAGATAGAGTCTTTGGAGATGACCCGGCAATAGTTGGTGGTCTTTGTAAAATAGATGGAAAAAAAGTTATGATAGTTGGACATCAAAAAGGAAGATCAACAGAGGATAAAATATATCGTAATTTTGGTATGGCAAATCCAGAAGGGTATAGAAAAGCATTGAGACTTTTTAAAATGGCAGAACGTTTTAATATTCCAATAGTATGTTTTATAGATACACCAGGAGCTTATCCTGGAATGGAAGCTGAAGAACGTGGGCAGGGAGAAGCTATTGCAAGAAACCTGATGGTAATGAGTGGAATCAAAGTTCCAATTGTATCAATAGTAATTGGAGAAGGTGGTAGTGGAGGAGCTCTAGGACTTGGAGTTTCTGACAAGATTTTTATGCTTGAAAATGCTGTATACTCTGTAATATCACCAGAGGGATGTGCAGCAATACTATATAAAGATGCATCAAAAGCACCAGAAGCAGCAGAAAACTTAAAGATTTCTGCACAAAGTTTGCACAAATTGGGAATAATAGATGGTATAATTGAAGAGCCTTTAGGAGGGGCACATAGAGATTATAAATGTGCAGCAGTTAACCTAAAAAATGTCATTTTGTCATCATTTTCTCAATTGGAAAAATTATCAGTGGAACAACTCTTAGAAAACAGGTATAATAAGTTTAGACAAATTGGTTCTTTTATTGAGAGTGAGAATTAAAGGAGAGGTTATTGACGATGATAAAGAAAATAGCAATATTGACAAGTGGAGGAGATGCTCCTGGAATGAATGCTGCTATTAGAGCTGCAGCAAAAACAGCTATGGCAAAGGGAATGAAAGTATATGGTATCCAAAGAGGATATATGGGTATGCTAAATGATGAAATTTTCCCTATGGATGGTGGATATGTATCTGGTATTATTGATAGAGGTGGTACTCGTTTACTAACTGCAAGATGTCTAGAATTCAAAGATCCAAAATTCAGAGCAATAGCAGCTCAAAACCTTAAGAAGAGAGGAATAGAAGGATTAGTTGTAATTGGTGGAGATGGATCTTACCATGGAGCTGACCTTTTATCAAAAGAACATGGAATAAAAGTTATAGGTATTCCTGGAACTATAGATAATGATATTAAGGGAACAGACTTTACAATTGGATTTGACACATGTTTAAATACTATATTAGATGCTGTATCTAAAATTAGAGATACTGCAACTTCACATGAAAGAACAATACTTGTAGAGGTAATGGGAAGACATGCAGGAGACTTAGCCCTTCAAGCTTGTATAGCAGGTGGAGGGGACGGACTTCTAATACCTGAAATGGACAACCCAATTGAACTTTTAGCTTTCCAAATTAAAGAGAGAAGAAAACACGGAAAACTTCACGATATAGTATTAGTTGCTGAAGGTGTTGGAAAAGTTCAGGATATTGAAAACGCACTTAGAGAAAAAATAAATACAGAAGTAAGAAGTGTTGTACTAGGTCACGTTCAAAGAGGTGGAACACCATCTGGATTTGACAGAGTACTAGCTACAAGAATGGGAGCTAAAGCTATAGAATTATTAGAAGCAGATGAAGCTGGAGTAATGGTAGGATTAGAAAACAACCAACTTATTACTCACCCAATTTCATATGCATGGGATGGAAAAAGAAACTATGACTTTAGACCTGACTATGAATTAGCTTTACTTTTAGCAAAATAGTTAGATACCAAAGGGGGAATTAGCATGGTAGATAATGTATTAGAATTTGTAAGAAAAACAAGAAGAAAAAATAAGATTAAAAGAGAGATTGAAGATAACGATAGAAAAATAAGAGACAATAGAAAAAGAGTTGATCTTTTATTAAATCTTAAGGACTATTTAAAACCTGACATGAGCTATGAAGAGATCATAGATATCATTGATAATATGCAATCTGACTATGAAGATAGAGTAGATGACTATATTATAAAAAATGCTGAACTTGGTAAAGAAAGAAGAGAGATTAGCAAAGCCATTAAAGAGTTCAAAAAAAATATAAAAGAAGCTTAGTTCAAATATCAAAGACCTGCCTTTAGGTGGGTCTTTTTTGTTTTTTATCTTTTGAAAGATAGTGTAAAATATGATAAAATATTACTAAATAGATATAGATAGGAAATCTTCATTAAGGAGGAAACATATAAATAAATGGCAACTAGAAGTTTGGAAAGATTAATAGATCAATTTAATAAGCTTCCAGGAATTGGAAGAAAAACAGCTGCGAGACTGGCTTTTCATGTTTTAGATATGAGAGAGGAAGAGGTAATAGAGTTTATAAATGCACTTAAAGATGCAAAAGAGGTTATAAAAAGATGCCCTAAATGTGGAGATTTTTGTGAAAAAGACCTTTGTGATATCTGTGCAGATGAAGAAAGAGATAGAACTACAGTATGTGTAGTGGAAGATAGCCGTGATATAGTTTCATTTGAAAAGATGGGAAAATACAAAGGGCTGTATCATGTATTAAATGGAAAAATAGCTCCACTAAATGGAATAACTCCAGATAAACTTAATATAAAATCACTTCTTGAAAGAGTTGCAAATGATGGAGTGGAAGAGGTAATATTGGCGTTGAATCCAGACCTTGAGGGAGAGACAACAGCTCTTTATATAAATAAACTTTTGAAACCATTTGGAATAAAAATAACAAAGATTGCCAGTGGAATACCAATAGGTGGTAATATAGAATTTGCTGATAGTGCAACTATTTCAAAAGCACTTGATGGTAGACAGGAAATGTAGATAGAATAAGAGGTAAAAATGATAGAAACACCAAGAGGAAATAGAGTGCATATTGCACTATTTGGAAGAACAAATGCAGGAAAATCAAGTCTTGTAAATAAAATAACAAATCAGAATATATCTTTAGTATCTGATGTGAGAGGAACTACAACTGATCCAGTGTATAAGGCCATGGAACTTTTACCAATAGGTCCTGTGGTATTTATAGATACAGCTGGAATAGATGATGATACACAGATTGGTGCTTTAAGAATTGAAAAAACTCTTGAAGTATTAAATAAAATGGATGTAGGGCTTCTTATAATTTCAGCTAAAGATATTATAGAAAATAGACCACTTGATTTTGAAAAAGAGTGGCTGGATAAAATTAAGAAGAAAAATAAACCTTATATTGTTGTTATAAATAAGACAGATCTTGTAGTTGATAGAGATAAATTTGAAAAAGCTGTTGAAGAAACTAAGAAAAATTGGGATACAGAAATCATACCTATAAGCAGTTTAAAAGGAGAAGATATCCAGCTATTAAAGAAAAAGATAATAGAGCTGGCTCCTAAACTTGTGACTGAAGAAACACTTATAGGGGATAAAATAAATCAAGGAGATAAGATTCTTTTAGTGGCGCCTCAGGATATACAGGCACCTAAAGGAAGACTTATACTTCCGCAGGTACAGGTAATAAGAGATATACTTGATAATGGTGGAATACCAACTGTAGTAACATTGGGAAATCTTAAAAATGGGTTAAATATTTTTGATGGAAAACCAGATCTTGTTATTACTGACTCACAGGTATTTGCAAAAGTAGATGAAGTTTTAGATAAAAATATCCCTTTGACATCTTTTTCCATAATTATGGCAAGAGCAAAGGGTGATTTGGAGATTTTTTATAGAGGAGCAAAGAGGATAAATACCCTAAAAGCTGGAGATAAAGTGCTTATAGCAGAAGCCTGCACTCATCATCAGATGAAGGGAGATATAGCAAGAGAAAAGATACCTATGCTTCTTGAAAAAAAAGTACCAGGAATTATAATTGATAACTGTTCCGGAAAGGATTTTCCTAAAAATTTAGATGAATACTCTTTAGTAATTCACTGCGGTTCATGTATGCTAAATAGAGCTGAAACAATGAGCAGAGTAGAAAATTGTGAAGAAAATAGAGTTGGAATAACAAATTTCGGAATGACAATAGCAGAATTAAATGGTATCCTGGATAGAGTAACAGAAATTTTTAACTTGAAAATATAAACTCTTTAGAAGGAGGGATTAATTATGAAAAAACTGATAGCAATATCAATGCTTATATTAGGAACATCTTCTTATGCAAGTTGGTGGGGACATCTGGATGGTGGAATTAGAGCTGCTATAATCGGTGGATCTGCTGTAATACTTCATGAGGGGTATCAGAATAGTGAGATTAAACACCAAAGAGATTTGGATCAATTGGATACTCAAATAAGAAGAGATTATGAAACAAGAGCAGTAGCTGAAAATGCACATAGAAAATATAGTGGTTCAGGAGTACCAGCAAGACTTCAGACACCAACTGCAAATAATTATTGTAGACAGGGATATAAAAATGTTAGTACCAGAACATCTAATGGAGGAAAAATAATTTTTTCTGACGATAAAACACAGATAATTGAGATGTCTGATGGTACTAGAATAATATTAAATCAATAGTAGTAATAAAAAAACGAGGTTGTTGCATTTCTAGAAATGCAACGCCTCTTTTTTGATGGAGGAAGGATGGAAGTAACAAGAGAGCTTGCAGCAGATATTGTAATAGAAATGAAAAAAATAATAGGGAAAGATATAAACTATATTGCAACTGATGGGGAGATAATAGCAAGTACAGATAAAAAAAGAATTGGTACCTATCATCAGGGAGCTTTAAAAGTAATTAAAAGCAAAAAAGCTTTAATAGTTGAAAATAATGAAGAGTATGGTGGAACAAGAGAGGGAGTAAATCTGCCAGTAAAATTTGAAAAAAGTATAGTTGGAGTTATTGGAATTTCAGGGAAAAAAGAGGATGTTGAAAAATATGGTCAGATAATAAAAAAGATGACTGAAATATTAATAAAGGAAGCATATATGAAAGAGGAACAGGAAAATACTTTGGAATATGAAAAGATACTCCTTGAAAATATTCTTTTACCTGAAAAGTATATGCATAGAACTATAACTCTTTCTAAAAATATAGAAGAGATGGAGATAAAAGAGGATGGAACAGTAATAGCAGTTGAGCTTAGTGGTTTTGATACTCTTATTAAAGGTAAAAGATGCATTGAGATAGTTAGAAGAATAGTAAAAGGAGAAAAAGGTTACCTTATGGTAAATCAGGGGACAGTTATTTTACTATTTTTTAAAAAGAATAGAAAAAAAATAGAGAAAGTTTTAAAAAAGATAAGTGATAATTTAATTAAAAATGATAATATTGGTTCTGTTTTTGGTATTGGAAAAAGTAAGAAAAATCTGACCTTATTGCGAGAGTCTTATTTAGAAGCCATGGAATCATTGGAATGGAGTCTAAAAAATCATCAAGATTTATTTTTTTATGAAGATATGGGGATAGAGCTTATTTTAAATAATACTCCAAATGATATCAAAGAAAACTTTTTAAATATGGTATTTAAAAATCTTACCATAGAAGAATTAAATGAATATAGGGAAATATTATGCACATATGAAAAACATAATGGTTCTCTAGATAGGATTTCAAAAGAACTTTTTATACATAAAAATACACTTCAATATAAGATAAATAAACTTAAGGAAAAAAATGGATTAGATATGCGTAAATATAGAGACTTTACAATTTTAAAAATTGCATTTATGTGCTATGTATAGTCTATAGACTAAAAAAGATAATAATTTTAACTTATTTTTTGTTTTATGGAACATTGTAAAAAAACCTTGAGGTTACTATAATTAAACTGTATTAAATTAATAGAACAGTATTTGTTATATGTAGAACGTGTACTAAAATAAAACGTATACTCAAGGGAGGAAAAATGGTAACAGTAACAGCACTAGGTGCAATAATTGGACTTGTAATAGCAATATTACTGATAATGAAAAAGGTTAATCCAGCTTATGCTCTTATATTGGGATCTATAATTGGTGGACTTGTAGGAGGAGCAACTATTAAAGAGACAGTTGGACTTATGATGGCAGGAGCTCAAGGAATGATTCCTGCAATTTTAAGAATTTTAACAGCTGGTGTTTTAGCAGGAGTGCTTATAGAAACAGGTGCTGCTAAGAAGATAGCAGAAACTATTGTTTCAAAACTTGGAGAATCAAAAGCAATAGTTGCAATTGTACTTTCAACTACAATATTAACTATGGTTGGAGTATTTATAGACGTTGCTGTAATCACAGCAGCACCAATAGCTATGGCAATAGCAAAAAGAACTAAACTTTCAAGAACTGGAGTATTAATTGCTATGGTAGGCGGAGGAAAAGCGGGAAATATCATTTCTCCAAATCCAAACACTATTGCAGCTGCCGATTCTTTTAACGTTCCATTGACATCTGTTATGGCAGCAGGAATAATTCCAGCTATCTTTGGAATAATAGTATCTATAATAATAGCGAAACTTTTATCTAAAAAAGGTACTATGATATCTGAAGATGAGATAAAAGAGGAAAATGATGATGTAGATAAATCATTTTTTGCTGCAATAGTTGGTCCGTTAGTTGCTATTTTATTACTTGTATTAAGACCTTTATGTGGAATAGTAATAGACCCATTAATAGCACTTCCTGTAGGAGGACTTGTAGGATGCTTTGCAATGGGACAAATGAAACACTTTAATAATTATTGTGCATTTGGACTTAGTAAAATGGTGGGAGTAGCAATACTTCTATTAGGAACAGGTACTTTATCAGGAATAATTGCACACTCTGCTTTAAAGACAGTATTGACTGAATTTTTAGCATCAACTGGAGCACCTGCATTTATTTTAGCTCCACTTGCTGGAATTTTGATGTCAGGAGCGACAGCGTCTACTACTTCAGGGACTGCTGTAGCAAGCCAGGTATTTGGACCAACACTTTTAAGCCTATCTGTACCAGCATTAAATTCAGCAGCAATGATTCATTCAGGTGCAACTGTTCTTGACCATTTACCACATGGAAGTTTTTTCCATTCAACTGGAGGAAGTGTTAATATGGATATGAAGGAAAGACTTGCACTTATACCATTTGAATCTTTAGTTGGACTTACTCTTGCAGTAGTATCAACAATCATATATGGAATACTGTTTTAAGGAGGAAGTATGAAGATAGTTATAGCACCAGATTCGTTTAAAGAGAGTATGACAGCCAAAGAGGTGTGTGATGTAATAGAGAAGGGAATGAAGAAAATTTTCCCTGAAAGTGAATATGTAAAAGTTCCCATGGCAGATGGAGGAGAAGGAACTACGCAATCTCTTGTCGATGCAACTTGTGGGAAGATGTACTTTGAGGAGTGTGTTGGCCCTTTGGGAGAAAAGGTACAGGCAAAATTAGGTCTGCTAGGAGATGGAACAACAGCTGTACTTGAAATGGCAAGTGCAAGTGGACTTGAGCTTGTACCAAGAGAGAAAAGAAACCCTATGATAACAACAACTTATGGAACTGGAGAACTTATAAAAAAAGCTTTGGATTTAGGTGTAGAGACTGTTCTTATAGGAATAGGAGGAAGTGCTACAAATGATGGTGGAGCTGGGATGATTCAAGCTCTAGGTGGTAAGCTTTTAGATAAAAATGGATGTGAGATAGGTTTTGGAGGAGGAGAACTTAAAAATCTTGAAAAAATAGATTTAAGTGAAGTTGATCCAAGAATAGCAAAAACTAAATTTATCGTTGCATCAGATGTTCAAAACCCTCTAACAGGAGAAACAGGTGCATCAAATATATTTGGAAGACAAAAAGGTGCAACAGAAGAGATGGTAGTAACTCTTGATAACAATCTAAAAAAATATGCTTCTCTTATAAGAAGGGATATAGGAGTAGATGTTGAAAATGTACCTGGAGCTGGAGCTGCTGGAGGATTAGGAGCAGGGCTTATGGCTTTTTTAGGAGCAGAACTAAAAAAAGGAATAGAGATAGTTATTGAGTATTCAAATCTTGATGAGAAAGTAAAAGGAGCTGACCTTGTAATTACTGGAGAGGGAAGTATAGACGGGCAGACAAGATTTGGGAAAACACCATATGGAGTAGTTTTAGTTGCAAAAAAATATGGAATTCCAACTTTAGCTTTAGCAGGTGGAATAGGTAAAGATATAGATGTATTATACGATTATGGATTTGATGCTATATTCTCAATAATGCAAAAAGTAGAGCCACTTGAAGATGCAATAAAAAATGGAAAAATAAATATGGAAAAAACAGCTGAAAACATAGCTAGATTTATAAAAGCAATGAAAAAATAAAAAAATTAATAGGAGCTGTTGCAAATCTATCCTAGAAATGCAACAGC
>NZ_JADRHM010000068.1 GCF_018205345.1 Fusobacterium sp. DD2 | reverse complement strand
TACAAAAAAGAGAGCTGAGTAAAACATTTTTTTAAAAATGTTACTCAGCTTTTTTTATATCTGAAACTTTTAAAAACTACAAAAATTTTCTTTTTTATTATTTATAAAATAATATTATATACATAAAAAAGATAGCTTAATATTAATAAATATATATTTTTAAAATTTAAATTTATATAAAAAACGATAAAAATTTGCAATATTATTAAAAAGCTAGTATTATATTAGTAAGTACCATTATGTAAAATCGCAAAAAAGATATCTAAAATGGAGGAGGAGATTAATATGAAAAAAGTATTGTTGGGATTATTTGCTCTTTCTGCAGCAGCATTTGCATATGAAGGAACAAATGTATATTTAAAAGCTGGTATAGATCCATATGGAAGATTTAAGGAAGTTAAAGCTGGAGATTATAAACTTAATAAAAAAGCTCGTAAAGATGTTGGTTATGAGTTTGCAATAGAAGCTACTGAAACTGTACTTCCTGAGTTTGAAGTTGGTTTAGGACTGGCTTATCAGGATCATGGTAGACCAAAGTCTGCAGATGGTGAAGATGTAATAGGTAATGATTATAGAATGCCTAGATTCAAATCAGTGCCTCTATATGCAGTGGCAAAATACAATATTCCGTTAGAATCAGAATTTAAACCTTATCTTAAGGCTGATCTTGGATATTCATTTAACTTGAAGAATTCTAAAACTTATAGAGATGAGGATGGAGAATTTAAGGTATCTTATAAAGATGGTATGTATTGGGGATTAGGAGCTGGAGTAGAGTATGAAAACTTTGTAGCTGACTTAATGTATAAGATGAACTATGGTAAGGTTAAATGTGAAGCAAGAGAAGGTAGTGAGTACGATAGCACTAGTCCTAAGATTAACTATGGAAGAATCAGTTTATCAGTTGGTTACAAATTTAACTTCTAAAAAATTGAATATATTATATGGGAGCTGGAGGATTCCAGCTCTTTTATATTGCAAAAAATAAAAAAAGACATGCTTTTTACAAGCTGTCTTTTTTATTTCAAAAGTTTAAAACTATTTGTTTAAAGCTTTTGCAACTTTTGAACTCAATGTAGCAGAGTTAGCTTTTAAGAATTTAACTGTTTCAGCTTCGTTAAGTCCTTTTAAAGTTTTAAGTGCTTTAGGACATACTTTAACTCTTAGAGAAGTTCCGTTTACATTGATTGTAGTAAGTTGTAAGTTAGGTCTCCAAGCTCTTCTAGATAATCTATGAGAGTGAGAAATTTGGTTTCCAGTAATGATCCCAACTCCAATAATTTCACATCTTTGCATTTATAAAGACTCCTTTCTTTATGATATCCTGCATATACAATGCATATAATTGTATCATTAAAAAGATTAAATTTCAAGTTTTTTTTAATTTTTATTGATTAGAGTTATGAAAATTAAAGAAGTATGATATAATAAAAAAGAAATGTAAATTATAGGTAGGGAGTAAAAACATGAACGAACATAGCTACAAAGTATTGGAATTTGATAAGCTAAAAGGAGTTTTAGCTGAGTATAGTGTAATAGAAGAAAATCACTATAAAATAATGAGTCTGACTCCGTTTAAAGATTTTAGTTCGTTAAATAGAGAGTTAGACATATTGAGAGATTTTACAGATTTTGTTCAATTTGATGGTGGATTTGAAACTGCTGGAATGAAAGATATCTGTAAAATGACTGAAAAATCTCAACTTATAGGTACATATCTTGAAGTGGAAGATCTTTGGGATATCAACTACAACTTGAGAATATTCAGAACTTTTAAAAATAAATTAGAAGATCTTGGAAAATATAGAGATTTAAGAGAATATTTTAAGGATGTACCTGTACTTAGAGGTATAGAGGATACAATTAACAAATCAATTGATAATAATCGTGAGATAAAAGATGAGGCTTCTTTGGATTTAAGAGATATCAGAATCCATCAGAAAACACTTGCTATGAATATCAAAAGAAAGTTTGATGAGCTTTTTGATATGCCTCAGTTTGCAAATGCTTTTCAGGAGAGAATCATAACTGAGAGAGATGGAAGAAGTGTAGTCCCTGTAAAGGCTGACTTTAAAGGGCTGATAAAAGGGATAGAACACGACAGATCTGCAAGTGGACAGACAGTATTTATAGAGCCACTTTCAATAGTTGCTCTAAATAACAAGATGAGAGAGCTTGAAACAAAGGAAAAAGAGGAGATAAGAAAGATCCTTCTTAGAATAACTGAGCATATAAGAAATAACAGAGCAGATATAGATGCAGTGGGACATGCAATAATGTATCTTGATATGTTAAATGCCAGAGCATCTTTTGGACTGGAGAAAAAATGTGTAATTCCTAATATCAATAACAGGGAAGTTTTGACATTGGTAGAAGCAAGACACCCATTTATCCCAGCTGATAAGATAGTTCCTCTTACTTTTGAAATAGGAAAAGATTTTGGAACACTTCTGATAACTGGACCAAATACAGGGGGGAAAACAGTAGCATTAAAAACTGCTGGACTTCTTACACTTATGGCTCTAAGTGGAATACCTATTCCAGCTCATGAGCATACAAGTATCGGTTTCTTTACAGGAGTATTTGCAGATATTGGTGACGAGCAGAGTATAGAGCAATCTCTATCATCATTCTCAGCTCACTTAAAAAATATCCAGCACATTCTTGATAATGTAACAAAATCATCTCTTGTATTGTTAGACGAGCTTGGATCAGGAACAGACCCTACAGAGGGATCTGCTTTTGCAATGGCTGTTATAGATTATCTAAAAGATAAAAAATGTAAATCAATAATTACAACTCACTACAGTGAGGTAAAAGCTCATGGATATAATGAAGAGGGAATAGAGACTGCATCTATGGAATTTGATGTAAACACTCTATCACCTACATATAGACTTCTTCTTGGAATACCTGGAGAAAGTAATGCACTTACTATTGCTAAACGTCTAGGGGTATCTGAAGAGGTAATTGAAAAGGCTAAGAGTTATATAAGTGATGACAATAAGAAAATAGAAAAAATGATTACAAATATCAAAGAAAAAGCTGATGAACTGGATATTATGAAAGAGCAGGTTGAATTCTTAAAAGCTAAGGCTAAACAGGATAGAGATGAGTATGCTGAAAAATTAAGAGTACTTGAAAAGGAAAAGAATGAGATCTTAAAATCTGCATATGAAAAGGCTGACAGCATGATGAAAGAGATGCAGGCAAAGGCAGTGGCTCTAGTTGATAAGATTCAAAAAGAGGAGAACAAGAAAGAGGATGTTAAGAAGGTACAAAAGAGTCTTAATATGCTTAGATCAGCTCTTCAGGATGATAAGAAGAAAAATGTTGAAGAGAAACCTAAAATTGCTAGAAAAATTGACTATAAAAAGGGAGATAAGGTATTTGTCAATACTTTAAATCAATTTGCAACAGTATTAAAAATAAATGGAAGCAAGGAAACTGTACAGGTTCAAGCTGGAATCTTAAAACTTGAAGTATCAATGGATGATATAAAAGTGGTAAAAGAGAAGAAGAAAAAAGAGTATACAACTGTAGCAGTAAATAGAAGTTCTGTAAGAAATGAAATTGACTTGAGAGGTAAGATGGTAGATGAAGCTGTATTTGAGCTTGAAACTTACCTGGATAGAGCAATGTTAAACTCTTATTCAGAAGTCTATATAATCCATGGAAAAGGAACAGGTGCTTTAAGAGAGGGAATATTAAACTATCTTAAAACATGCAGATATGTAAAAGAGTACAGACTTGGAGGCCATGGAGAAGGAGGACTTGGATGTACTGTGGTGACACTGAAATAGAGTATAAAGTAACAGTTATAGTAGCAGCTGCTGGAGTGGGAAAAAGAATGAAACTTGGTTATCCTAAACAGTTTTTAGAATGGAATGGAAAACCTCTTTTCATAACTCCTTTAGAGGTTGCAAATAACTGCTCGTTAGTTGATGATATAATAGTTACAACAAATAAAGAAAACGTGGAGATTGTGAAGAATCTTTGTAGAAAGTTTAAAATAACAAAGGTAAAAGCTGTAACTCCAGGTGGAAAAGAGAGACAGAATTCCATATATAATGCTTTATTGTGCGATGAAAATAGTGATATAATCCTGGTACAGGATGGAGTGAGACCATTTTTAAAGGAAAAGTATATAAAAGAGTGCTGTGACATAGTAGTAAAAGAGAAAAAAGGGGCTATTGTTGGAGTAAAAGTGAAAGATACTATAAAAATAATCAATGAGAATATGGAAGTGGTATCTACACCTTTAAGAGAGAATCTGATAGCAGTTCACACACCACAGGCTTTTCCTGGAAATATTCTTAAAGATGCTTATAAAAAGGCAGAAGAGGATGAATTTTTAGGAACAGACGACGCATCTTTAGTGGAAAGAATGGGATATCCAGTTAAAATAGTACCTGGAGATTATGATAATGTGAAGATAACTACACAGGAAGATTTGAAATTTTTAAAGTAGGAGGCAAAATGAAACTTTACTTAGACCAGACAAAACCTTTATTAGGTAATGCTGAAAAGAACTTGGAAATTATGCTTGAAGCAGTTGAAAAAGCAATAGCTGGTGGATATGACCTTATTGTTTTTCCAGAACTTTCACTTACAGGAAATGTATTGGAAGATATAGTATTTGATATTGGAATAAAAGAGGTACCAGAAGTTTTACTTAAGAAGAGTAAGGCTATAGATATTGTATTTGGAGCTGTTGAAATAGGAGAAGAGGAGTATTCTTACAACACTGCTTTCTACCTTTCTCATGGAGAAGTATTGGGAAAACATAGAAAGGTTTATCTTGCTGATTATGGTATGTCTTCTGAAAGCAGATGCTTTATGAAAGGAAATAGTATCTCAGCTTTTGATACAAAATTTGGAAAAGTTGGAATTCTTATAGGAGATGATTTCTATCATCAGTCAGCACAATTTATCTTAGCACAACAGGGGATAAAATATCTTGTTGTATTAGGAAATGAAGTGGCAACAATCACTGAGAGCAAAGAAAATATAAACAGAAGAGCAAAACTTACAGCACAGGTAAACTCAATGTTAAATGGAGTATATACAATATTTGCTAACAGAAGTGGAATAGAGGATGGAGTAATATTCTGTGGAAATGCATTTGTTGTATCACCAAGTGGTGAAATTATAAAAGAGGGAGAAACATTTAAATCTGGTGAAGTTAGTTGTGTCCTGGATACAAGGGAAATAAGAAAAGCTAGAATAAAAACACCATTCTTTAAGAATGAAGACAGAAAACTAACTATTAATGAGATGAAACGTATAGAGACTAATCAAAGATAGTAGGGAGAAGGATTTATGAAGAAGATATTAGGGGTTGTTATAGTAGTAGTGGTAATTTTAATCGGTCTTTTAGGCTATAAATTTGCTTATAAAGCATCACCTAGAGATTTTATAACTAAAGATACCAAGCTTATCTATGCAAATGAAGGATTGGCAACAAAGGATTTTAAACAACTTTCACAATTTATAGAGGATGAAGCTAAAAAGAAAGAGTTTGAAGAAAACCTGAAAAAAATAAAATATGTATCTAAATTATATGTTTTCTCAGATAGAGAACTTTATCAAATAAATGATAAAAATGTGGTAATTGTAGTAGATAGTGGATATGCTTATCCATTTTATATGACTCAGATAAGTAAATATTTTGATCCATTTAAAGATGGTATCTTTGTAATGAAAAAAAATATTGAAGAAAAATATAGTAATCAGATAAATGATGTATATATGTATCCATATAGAGGGCTTTTTATACTGTCAATGAAGCCTAAAAATATTAAGGAATTTATAAATAAAAAGAACGCTTACCTTTATGATAAAGAGATAGAAGGGTATATAGATGACCATAGAGACAATCTTTTAGGAGTTTTATTATACAATAATTCAGATGAAACTTTTTATGGTATCCAATACTTAACAATCACTGGTACTGTTAATAAAGATAAACTGGAACTGCAACAGAGATTTGTTTTAGATAATAAAGCAGCAAATAAGTATAAGAGTACACTTGAGAATAGAGAACTTGCAAAATATATAGAAAATAATGACGTATATCTTTCTCCAGATGATTTTTCAAAGATGGACAACCTTATATTCAATCCATATGTCATAGGACAGGGATTTGATAAAGGTTCAATTTTACGTCTATGGAGAGGAATTTTTAACATAGATCTTACAGAGATGTTAAGAGAGATAGATGGAGAAGCAATAATCAGAAACACTCAATATGGAGTAAGTGGAATAATAAAAATGAAAAAAGATCACCCTGAAACAGACAGTTTCTTAGAACTCCTTAAAGCACAATCAGGACTTCTAAACCTTGGAAAAGAGCTTAATTTCAAGGATAATATGCTTATAATTGGAGAGGACACATTTAAAGAGCAGGCTAAAATGTATAATATTCCTAAAGGAACTTTCCTTTTTGGAGATATGGATATAGCGCCAATTTTACAACTGCCTGATTTAAGGGTAAAGATTTTAGGAAAAGGAAATGAAATAAAAGTGGATGTTGAGATGTCAGCAGTTACTATAAAAGAGATAGAAAGAAGATATTAAGAACGGGAGGATGCGAGGCTATGATAAAGATATACAATACTCTTACAAGACAACTGGAAGAATTCAAACCTGTAAAAGAAAATGAGGTATCTATGTATGTCTGCGGACCAACTGTATATAACTATATACATATAGGAAATGCAAGACCAGCAATATTTTTTGATACAGTTAGAAGATATTTTGAATATAGAGGATACAAAGTCAACTATGTACAAAACTTTACAGATGTAGATGATAAGATTATAAAAAAAGCAAATGAAGATGGAATTACATGTAAAGAGGTAGCTGAAAAATATATCAATGCATATTTTGAAGATACTGGTAAGGTAAACTTAAAAGAAGAGGGAATGACAAGACCTAGAGCAACTGAGCATATTGGAGATATGATAAACATTATAAAATCTCTTGTTGATAAGGGATATGCTTATGCTGTAAATGGAGATGTCTATTTTGAAGTTGAAAAATATAAAGATGGATATTTAGAATTATCACATCAAAATCTTGAAGATTTAAAAAGTGGTGCAAGAATAGAAGTTAACGATATTAAGAGATCACCTCTTGACTTTGCTCTATGGAAAGCTGCAAAACCTGGTGAACCAAGCTGGGATTCTCCTTGGGGTAAAGGAAGACCTGGTTGGCATATAGAGTGTTCTGCAATGTCTCGTAAATATTTAGGAGATACTTTTGATATTCACGGTGGTGGACAGGACCTTATATTCCCACATCATGAAAATGAGATAGCTCAATCAAAATGCGGATGTGGTGGACACTATGCAAGATACTGGATGCATAATGGATATATCAATATAAATGGAGAGAAAATGTCTAAATCTCTAGGAAACTTTTTCCTATTAAGAGAGGTTTTAGAGCATTATGAAGGTAGAGTTATAAGACTATTTGTACTTAGTGCTCACTATAGAAAACCTATTGATTTCTCTGATGCAGAGCTTAGTCAGGCTAAATCATCTCTTGAAAGAATAGAAAATGCATTAATAAGAGCAAAAGAGATAGAAGCTAAAGATGGTGGATTAGATTGCAGTGAACTTGCAAAACACCTTGAAGAGTCTAAAGTTAAATTTGTTGAA
This sequence comes from Fusobacterium sp. DD2, assembly GCF_018205345.1. Taxonomy (NCBI): domain Bacteria; kingdom Fusobacteriati; phylum Fusobacteriota; class Fusobacteriia; order Fusobacteriales; family Fusobacteriaceae; genus Fusobacterium; species Fusobacterium sp. DD2. The sequence goes on along the minus strand of NZ_JADRHM010000068.1, from coordinate 5,033 downwards.
GGAATGGATGAGGATTTCAATACTGCTTTAGGACTTGGAGCTATATTTGAACTTGTAAAAGAGCTTAATAAAGCACTTGACAGAGACAATGTAAATGCACAGGGAAAAGAAGTAATAAATTCAGTAGCTGAATATATTAAAACAGTTATGGAAGAGGTATTTGGAGTAAAATTAAAACTTGAAGCAGCAGTTGGAAATCTGACTTCTGAACTTGTTGATTTTATTCTTGAACTTAGAAGAGAAGCAAGAAGTGAAAAGAACTGGGCTCTATCAGATAAGATAAGAGACAGACTTGCTGAAATGGGAATCAAAATAAAAGATGGAAAGGATAAAACTACATGGACAATGTAGATTTAAGAGAGACTAACGGTGTTGTATTGGCTTACCTTGGTGATGCAGTGTGGGAGCTAGAACTTAGAAAATACTGGATCTCAAAGGGACTTAATCTGCGTAACTTGAATAAGAGGGTAAAAGAGTGCGTAAATGCCAAAAAACAGAGTGAGTTATATAGAGTTATATTTCCAACTCTGGAAGAAAAATACCAGATGCTGGGAAACAGATCTAAAAATGGAAATATCAAAAGTTTTCCAAGGTCATGCAGTGTGCAGGAGTATAGAGAAGCTACAGCTTTTGAATCGCTAATAGCTGGATTCTATATAGATGGCAGACAGGATCTCATTGAGAAGACAGTATTACTATGTGTGGAGGAGAGGAAAGATGAAGTTTAAGTTCCCAAGTATTGGATTTAACAGAAGTTTAGGGATTGACCTAGGGACAGCAAATACCCTGGTATATAGTAAAAAACACAGAAGAATAGTTTTAAACGAACCATCTGTTGTTGCAGTTGAAAAAGAGAGCAGAAAGATACTTGCAGTAGGAAATGAAGCTAAGGAGATGCTAGGTAAGACTCCAGATTCTATAGTGGCAGTAAAACCTTTAAGTGAAGGAGTTATTGCTGACTACGATGTAACTGAAGCAATGATTAAATATTTCATTAGAAAAGTATTTGGAAGCTATAGTTTCTTTATGCCTGAAATAATGATATGTGTACCTATTGATGTAACAGGAGTAGAAAAAAGAGCTGTATTAGAAGCAGCTATATCAGCAGGAGCAAAAAGAGCATACCTTATTGAAGAGGCAAGAGCTGCAGCATTAGGTTCTGGAATGGATATCTCAGTTCCTGAAGGAAATATGATAATAGATATCGGTGGAGGATCTACTGACGTAGCTGTAATCTCACTTGGAGGAACAGTTATAAGTAAGACAATAAGAACTGCAGGAAATAACTTTGACGCAGATATTGTTAAATATGTTAAAAAGACACATAACCTTTTAATAGGAGATAAAACTGCTGAAGAGATTAAGATAAAAATAGGAACAGCACTTCCACTTGAAGAAGAGGAAAAGATGATAATTAAAGGTAGAGACCTTATCATGGGACTTCCTAAGACAGTTGAAATAAGTTCTGAAGAGGTAAGAGAGGCTATTCAGGATTCACTTATGGAGATAGTTGAGTGTGTAAAATATGTTCTTGAGCAGACTCCACCAGAATTAGCATCAGATATTATAGATAAAGGTATGATAATGGCAGGTGGAGGATCACTTATAAGAAACTTCCCTGAAATGATAGCAGGTCAGACACATCTTCAGGTTAAGCTTGCTGAAAATCCATTGGAAAGTGTTGTTAGAGGAGCAGGACTTGCCCTTGATCAACTAAAAGTATTAAGACAGATAGAAAAGGCTGAAAGATAATGATAAAAGATATTATTTCCAATGAAGAAGTAAAAGAGTTTTTTATAAATGAGCTGAAAAGAGATAAAAACTCAGGGACATATCTTTTCTATGGAAGTGATATGAGTCTTCTTATGGAATTTGCTCTTTATTTTGCAAAAGGGCTGTGCTGTGAAAGTATAGATGGAGATTTTTGTGACAGTTGTAATATATGCAGAAGGATAGATAACCTCTCATATGGCGATTTAGAGGTTTTAGACAATCCTGATGGTATAACAGTGGATGAAGTGCGTAATCTTGGTTATACCTCATCTTCAAGCGCTTATGAGGGAAAAAGAAAGATATTTATAATAAAAGATATCAGTAAAATGAAAAAAGAGGCTGGAAATGCTCTTTTAAAAATTATAGAGGAACCTAATCAGGGAAGTTTTTTCATTCTTTTAAATACCAATCTAAATATACTTCCAACTATAAAATCCAGAAGTATAATGGTAAAAATAAAAAGAAGAACAGCTGAAGAGCTAGGAGTAGATCAATTTGCCTATGAATTTTTCAGAGGAAATAACGATGATTTAAAAACTTATAAAGAGCTTCAACCTGATCTTTTAGAAGGTTACTCATATCTGGATATAAGAGCAGCTATACAAAATTACAGTGATACTCAGGAGTTTGAATCTAAAATTGATATTTACAAAGCTCTTAGGGATTTTGTAAATAATAGAAGCTATATTGATGATTTGGACAAAATATATTTTGCAGAAGAGATAGTAAAAGGAACCTCAGATAGAAATCTTTTAAGAGAAATTATAAGTTATACTGTTGAGCTTTTAGGAGATATTCAAGGTTTAGAGGAGAGATTGGAGCTAAAAGGAATGATGAAAGCTCCAATAAATATGAAATTATTTTTTATTAATTTTTTCGTAAATATTTGATAAATCTAATAAAATTAAGGATGGAGCGAGTGTAAAACTTGCTCCTTTTCTTCACTAGAAAGAATTTCTTACTAAATAGGAGAAAAAACGATATTATAGTGTATAATTCAGTATAAATTAATATAATCGTATTTATTCTAAATTGATTTATTCTTTAAAATAAGGTATTATAATCAAGCACGGTTAAATAACACGGTCGCATAGCTCAGTTGGGAGAGCACCTGCCTTACAAGCAGGGGGTCATAGGTTCAAGTCCTATTGCGACCACCATAAATGGGGGTGTAGCTCAGTTTGGTTAGAGCGCATGCCTGTCACGCATGAGGTCGCGAGTTCGATCCTCGTCACTCCCGCCATTTTCAAATGCCCAGATAGCTCAGTCGGTAGAGCAGGGGACTGAAAATCCCCGTGTCAGTGGTTCGATTCCGCTTTTGGGCACCACTTGAAACTTAATTAAATAGATATGGCGACGTCGCCAAGTGGTAAGGCAGAGGTCTGCAAAATCTCCACCATCAGTTCGAATCTGATCGTCGCCTCCAATAAAGAGGATAACAGCTTGAAAAAGCTGTTTTTTTATTTTTTGTATTTTGTTTAAAAATAAGATTAATATTTTATGTTTTTTTAAGACATTCAGTATTGACAAATAACAGATTGTAGTTTAGTATAGACAGGTAGAACTTTGTGTAAACGATTGCACAATAATAAAAACAAGAGTTTTACACTTAAAATGAGGGTGATTTTAAGTGCAAATAGAGGAAAGGAGCGGGAATGGATAAGATAACTGTCATTGAAAATACTGAGTTTTTTAAAATAGTTGATGATAGATAACTCATTTGGAAGGTATCTGTATATAAATAGAAAAATTCTGGTTTATCATTGTAACTGTAAAGATATTGGGGTATCTTTATAGAAAGAGCAGAATTGTATGGGAGATGAAATTTCAAATGGGAGGAATAATTTAATGGGAGAAGTTATACGTTATATATTGGATTTAGGAGCTGCAGTATTTTTACCAATTATTATGATAGCTATAGGTTTAGGAGTTAAGATGAAACCTAAAAGGGCTATAATATGCGGACTTACTTTGGGAATAGCCTTTGTTGCTATAAATGTAGTGTTGGGATTTATGTTTACAACAATAAGTCCAGCAGCATCAGCTTTTGTAAAAAACACAGGAATTGCTTTGAAAACTGTAGACGTTGGGTGGTCTCCAGTGGCATCTATTTCATGGGCATGGCCATATGCTCTTCTAATATTTCCTATTCAGATAGGGCTTAATATCTTAATGCTTGCTTTTGGATGGACCAACTGCCTGAATGTGGATATGTGGAATGTATGGGGAAAAATATTTACAGCAACTTTAGTGGTATCTCTTACAGGAAGCATACCAGTAGCTCTTATTATGGCAGCGGTACAGGTTGTATTTGAACTTAAATGTGCTGATATGATGGAAAAATCTATAAGTGGAATGTCTAGAATACCAAATGTAACATGTGCTCATGTAATGAATCTTGAGTGTGTGATACTGGCACCAATCAACAAGCTTCTTGACTATATACCAGGAATAAATAGTATTAACATAGATGCTGAAAAGCTTAAAGAAAAGATTGGAATTTTTGGAGAAAATAGTGTAATGGGATTTTTAGTAGGAGTACTAATTGCAGCACTTGGTAGATGCAGTGTAAAGACAATACTTCAGACAGGAGTGGGAATAGCTGCAGCCTTAGTTCTTTTTCCAATAGTTGCAAACTTCTTTATAGAAGCATTAGGACCTATTGCAGAAGCTGCTGGGGATTTTATGAGAAATAAATATAAGGGAAGAAATTTCTATATAGGTGTTGACTGGTCAGTGCTAGGTGGGAGAACAGAGCTTTGGGTAGTATCTATTTTAATAGTTCCAGTTGAGCTGATTTTAGCTATAATTCTTGCAAAATTTGGAATAAACAGCGTACTTCCACTGGCAGCAATTATAAATATAGGAGCTACAGTACCTGCACTTTTAGTAACAAGAGGAAATATTGTAAGAATGTTTATAATGCAGGTGATAACTACTCCAATATACCTTGTAGTATCTTCATATTTTGCTCCTATTATTACAAAATTGGCAATAGAGCAGAGAACTTTAGATGTTCCAGCAGGTCAGCTTCTGACTTTCTATGGGATAGAGGGTCCAGAGCTTAGATGGGCTCTAATAAAAGCTGCTGATTTTATGAATGGTGGAATAATGGTATTTATACCAATTATTATATTTACTCTTCTTTTTATATGGACTGGGAAATATATGAAAAAAAGAGATGCTTTCTATGATGCACCATGTGATGATAGAGAGATTGATATTATAGAAACTTCAGCTGAATAAAATAACTTGATGGG
>NZ_JADRHM010000067.1 GCF_018205345.1 Fusobacterium sp. DD2 | reverse complement strand
ATCTTTTTACTTAGTATTATATTATATCACTTTTCTTAGAAAAATTCATTATTTTTTCAATAAAAAAGAGGCTGTTACATTTTTAAACTTGTAAGAAATAAAATTCTGGGCATTAGAAATAGTTGCGTGATTTATGCAGCGAAACAGAATACTGAAAATTCGACTGTCTGAACGAAGTGAGTTTCGGATTTTCTTTCTGTAAGCAAAATAAATAGAAACTATTTCTAGCTTAAAGAATTTTATTATTTACTAAATTTGTAACAGCCTCAGGCTTTTTTATTTTATCTCATCATAATTTTTAGCTATTATACCACTTACATAGGTATTGAGATTTTTTATCTCATCTCTAGAAAGTTCATCTAAATGTATAGGTTTATCTATGACAACAGTGACTTTCTGATGACGCTTCATACGCCATTCACCACGTTTTTGTATATTCATAGTTCCCTTTACTGTAATTGGTATAATCACGCCATTTGTCTCTGTTGCAAGCTTAAAACTCCCCTTTTTAAATGGAAGAAGCTTACCATCAAAACTTCTCTCTCCCTCTGGAAATATAACAATAGGGTATCCCTTTTTTATAAGCTCAACAGCTTCTTTTATACTTTTAATCCCAGCTTTAGGATTGGACCTATCCAGGAATACACACTTGCTCTTCTTCATCCAGATATTGAAAAAAGGCCATGACTTCATCTCTACCTTGGCTACAAAACCAATGTCAGCATGAAGAGCTGCAGTTACTGCCGGTATGTCAAGATTGCTCTGATGATTACAAACACATATTATCCCTTTTTTTCTATCTAAGGAATCAACACTTTCAAAGTCCTTGTACTGGACTTCAAGATCAACTGCCAGACTTTTTAATATCCATCTAGATAAAAACTTAAGTTTTTCTCTGGCAAATAGTACTCCCTCTTCCTCATTTTTAAATGCAATTAAAGGAAGATAGATTATACTCATAACTATAAATATAACCGTCGCTGTAAGTGAAGCTAGTAACAATCCCAACATCTGCTCCTCCTAGTTTTCCTCAATTTCCTGAATAGCTCTTTGAATAGTAGGATATTCAAAACCCTTTCTCATAAGTGAAAGAATCTTCTTATCTTTTTCCTTTTTTCCCAATTTAACCCATTGTTTCTTTATCTCTTCAATCTCTCTATCAGCATTATCTGCCATTAGAGAAGATATCATCTCATTTGTAAGCCCCTTTTGATAGAGCATATACTCCATTTTTTTCTTTCCATAATTATGAGTCTGCACATAGATTCTTCCATACTCATAATCATCAATATAGCCTCTTTCACAAAACTCATCTATAATCTTGTGAATTATCTCTTTCTCTCTATACTTTGCAATAAGTTTATCTGTAAGCTCTCTACTTGAATAATCCCTTTTTGCCAAAAGAAAGTAGGCCATGCTAAGTGCTCTTTTCCTTATGAGTTCCAAATACTTATCATGTGTTATCTCATCTCTATTTTTCAAATCATACTCTGTAATTGTGTCTCTGTTGAGATCAATAAAAAAATACTCATCAAAATAAAGCTTGTTTCCCTTAAGATTACACTTCATCAAACTTTAGAGCTCCTTCTTCAACTTTCTCCTCTTTTTTTCCACCTTTTTTATCATCTTTTTTATCTTCAACTTCCTCTTCTTTAGGTGGATACAATACTTTTCTTACCTCTGCTTCAATAGCATTTAGGATATCCTTATCCTCTTCAAGTCTTATTTTTACATTCTCTCTACCTTGTCCAAGTCTTATATCTCCAAAACTGAACCATGCTCCAGCTTTTGATACTATATCATTTGCAAGGGCGATATCTAATATCTCTCCAACTCTTGAGATTCCTTTACCATACATAATTTGGAAAGCTGCCTCTTTAAATGGAGGTGCTACCTTGTTTTTAGTAACTTTTACAATAGTTTCGTTTCCTATTACCTCGTCACCCTGTTTTACACTTCCAACTCTTTTTACTTCCATTCTTACAGTTGAATAGAATTTTAGTGCCTTACCACCTGTAGTTGTAGTTTGAGGTCCAAATCCAAATCCACCAATTTTTTCTCTGATTTGGTTGATAAATATCATAGTTGTCTTAGATTTATTAAGTGTAGCAGTAAGTTTTCTAAGTGCCTTAGACATAAGTCTAGCTTGTAATCCCATCTGCTGATCTGACATCTCTCCATCTATTTCAGCTTTTGGTACAAGTGCTGCAACTGAGTCAACTACTACTAAATCTACTGCTCCTGATCTAACTAGCATATCTGCTATTTCAAGAGCCTGTTCCCCATAGTCAGGCTGTGATATTAAAAGTTCGTCAACATCTACTCCTAAAGCCTTTGCATATACTGGATCTAAAGCATGTTCGGCATCTATGAAAGCTACTATTCCGCCCATCTTCTGTGCTTCTGCTGCAATGTGAAGTGCTATTGTAGTTTTACCTGAACTTTCAGCACCATATATCTCAACTACTCTACCTCTAGGTACCCCACCCTGTCCTAATGCTATATCAAGGTTGATACTTCCAGTAGGGATAACTTCCACATGCATACTCTCATTAGAACCAAGTTTCATTATTGATCCTTCACCAAAGTCCTTTGTTATCTGTTTCATTGCCATTTCTAATGCTTTTTCTTTTTCATTAACGCCGCTCTTTGCTTTTGCCACAGTTATTCCTCCCATTTTATTTTAGTTTCTATCATATCAAACAACATTTCACTTGTTATCTCTTTCATACATTTAAAATGCTTCTTAGGGCATTTTTTATCCCCATGCAGACTACATGGAGAGCATGGAACTCCTGCATAAACTAAGGTATCCTTTTCTCCTAACTCAAACATTCCAGGACTTGTAGGTCCGAATATTACAAATGTAGGACAACCTACCCCTCTTGCTATATGAAAAGGACCAGAGTCATTGGTAACTAAAAATCTACCAAGGGACAAAATAGCCCCACTCTCTTTTAAAGTCAGCTTTCCAGCAAGATTTATACAGTGACCTCCACTTATTCTGTTTATCTCATTACATTTTTTTATATCCCCTCTGCCACCTAAAAGAATTGTCTGAACCTTATGCTTTTCAAATATCATCTTAGCAAGACGTCCAAACCCCTCTACAGTCCACTTCTTTGTCTCTTTAGAAGCTCCAGGTGCCATTACAGGATAGTTTCTATACTCTTTGAATCTATCATTGTCACCATATACAAATTCCAGATCCTCACCTTTATACTCAATTCCAAAATCTTTAAATGCACCAAAGTAATTTTTTACTATTGTATCATCTACTTCATATTTTGTCAGTCCGGCATTGACCAAAATCGATTTCCACCATGCTCTTTTCTTATATGTATAAGTAGTTACCCCAAGTCTCTTAGTTATCAGTTTAGACCTTAATTTAGCATGGAGATCAAATACATAATCATATTTTTCTTTTTTTAGGGAATCTGCAAATTTTATTATATTTTTAAAACCATCATTTTCCTTTTTCTTAAATACAATAATCCTGTCTATATACTTGGATCCAGAAATTGCCTCTTTAAATTGATCCATAACCAAAAAATCAATTTTAGCATCTGGGTATTTATTTTTAAAAGCTTTTAATACGGGAGTTGTAAGCAGTACATCTCCTATTGAACTCATTCTGATAACTAATACTTTCAATTTTTATCTCCTATTTTTTTATTTTTTCCCTCTGATTCTCTTTTTAAAATCCCCAAGCCATAAAAGATATCTTTTTAATATCATAGCTCCCTTATAATAGATAGAGGTTTTGTCATATGGAATAGGTATCCTGCAGCTTTCTTCTAGATATATATACTCGAAAACCTTTCCAAAGCCCCCATATTTATTATACATAAATTTTGTATCTATTATATAGACTTTTTTATCTTTTATCATAAAATTTGCAACATGAGAATCTCCATGGAGATACCCCATGCTATGTATTTTTCCAAGTTCCTCTGAGATGATATCAATATCATCTACACTGCCATCACGTCCATCAATATATGATGAGATATAGTATGAATCTACACTCATCCCTGCTTTTTTTCTCTCTACAGCAAGATATGGAATAGCTGAATTAAATCCTAGCTTTCCTATTTTTTCTATATTCTGAAATTCACGTTTACTTTCACTTCCACGGAATATAGATAGAAATCTCTGCCAACCTCTTCTATTTTTCTCTCTTGGCTCTTTATATACGTAATTTTCTCCATCTATCTCAATTAATGCAACATAACTTCTCTGATCATCCTTAAAGACCTTTACAGTTTTGTAATCTCCACTTTCAATGGCCTTATAAAGTTTTTTTCCAATCTCATCTTCAAAGTAAAGATAGTTGTTTCCATCCTTTATTCTCTTCATACTTCTTCCTTTTTAAGAGCACAATTTATTCTTTTAATTACTGTTTCAGGTTTTATATCCAGCATACATTTAAAATGCTTTCTAGGACAAGATGGTCCCCCATGAAGGGTACAAGGTCTACACTCAAGTCCCTCTACCTGTAATACCTCACTGTTTTTTGACCATGGGAAAAATCCCAAAGATTCAACAGTTGGGCCAAATATAGCTATTATTCTCACATGAGGAAAAGCTGATGCAATATGAATTGGTGATGAGTCGTTAGTTACTATCACCTTAGCTCTTCTTATTACCTCTGCAAGTTCAAGAAGAGTTGTCATTCCACGAAGGTCAATAGATTTTTCACCAAGAGGGATATTTAAAAGTCTCTCCTCTCTTCCACCTACTAATACAACTGTACAGTTATTCTCTTTTTCAAGTTTTTCTATAACAGTTCTGAAGTATTCAATAGGCCATCTTTTAGTAAACCATTTACTTCCTGGAGCAATAACCACTATATCATCTTTTATATTTCCTAAAAGTTTGTCCACTTTTTTCTTTTCAAACTCAGTAGGGTAAAGCTCTATCTCATATCTCTTTTCAGGATCTTTCTTTATAAATGAAAGAAGTTTTTCCACTTCATGCTTGCTCTTATCATAATGAATTTTTTCTGTGTATAAAAAAGCCCCTGCTGCATTGTCATATCCTCTTCTTACAGGTGCTCCTGTAAGCCATGTAAGAAATGAACTTCTCATATATCTATGTGGTGTAATTACCATATTATAGGCTTCCATCTTAAGTTTTTTAGCAATTGCCCAAAGTCCCTTTATCCCTTTGTGCTCCCCTCTCTTATCATACTCTATTATATAGTTAAGATGAGGGTTGTTTCTCAAAATAGATGCTCCTACTGGTGTAGTAAGATAGGTAATCTCTGCATGAGGATAAGCATCTCTTACCTTTTTAATAAGTGGTGTTGAAAGTACTATGTCCCCTATAAATGCTGTATGAATAATCAAAATTCTAATTTTCATCACCCTCTTGGAGTTTAAAACTTTCCTCTAAATCTCTTATAATCTCCCATTCCATACGCTTATCATATTTTTCAAAAAATGGATTTTTATATTTTTCATTTGGATTATCTCTATCAGGAACTATATATTTTACCTTGTCATTTCCAAATACTCCCCATCTTACAGTACTTTGAGTAGCCTTTGCTGGATATATTCCAACTACTCTTTTACCTAGGGCTCCTGCTATATGAGTAGGCCCTGTAGATGGTCCAAGATATACTGTTCCTTTAGCTATTATTGCTGCAATATTTAAAAGATCTCCACCATTTGCAAATAGCTCAACATTAGGCAAATCTATCTTTTTAAGAAGCTCATTACCTCTTTCCTCTTCAGATATATGGCAGATTATAATAACTGATTTATCAGGATTTCTCTCAGCAAACAATCTTATAAGTGAAGCATACTGATCATCAGTTATATTTTTAGCAGATCCACCCATAAATGGATTTACTACAAGAACCTTGTCCTTTATTTTAAACTCTTTAAAAAAGGTATCTGCTGCAAGTTTATTCTCCTCTCCTACATATACCTTTGTATTTATCTCAAATTTCTCATCAAATAGTTCAGGATCTATTCTTTTTACAAGGTCTAAATTGTATTCAGCCTCATTTTTAATAGATTTTGATCTACGTTGCCACACACCTTTATTGTAAGTAAAAAATGAGCACATTTTAGATAGTGGCCCAATACGCCATTTTGCTTTACTTGCCTTTGCAAGTTCACATACATAAGGGTCATTATACAGTGCCACAAAGACATCTGCATTAAAATATTTTATCTTATCTAAAAGCTCACTCTTTGTAAAATCATCTATTCTTATTATTCTATCTACATATGGAAAATTTTTTACTATCTCATAGTTGTACTGTCTCACTATAACTATAAGCTCTGCCTGTGGATACATTTTTTTTAGCATATAAAAGCTTGGGATAGATAGAATCAGATCCCCAATCTTATCAGTTCTAGAAACAATTATTCTCTTTATCTCCATCTTTCATCCCTCTACTTTTTCAAATAAGTTCCATTTCTATATATTTCACTTAATTTGTAATATTTTACCATAGTGTACATAGCACTTGTTGAAGCCAGTAAAAATCCCTCTTTACCATCTAAAAATCCAAGTCTTATAAGATACATTCTGATAAATTTGAACATAGGATTAAAAGCAAGCTGAAAAATATTGCTCTTCTTTCCCTTCTTATAATACTCTATAGCTCCCTCAGTTGTGTATCTGTTGAATTTCTGGAAGTAGTCTGCTAAAGTAACATAGCTGTGATGATATATATCCTCTTTTAAGTAGTGAGTGATCTCATTAGTTACAAACTCCTCATGGACCATGTTCTCATTAAATCTTCCAGCACTCTTTCTAAATAATCTAATATGGTAACTGTTACTCCAGCCACCATGTTTTATCTTCTTTCCAAAACATACAGATGTGAAATTTACTGAATACACCTGTTTATCCTTTTCTTTTTCCTTAATCTCTAATATTTTCTTCTTAAGTCCAGGAGATACTTCCTCATCAGCATCAATATTTAATACCCACTCTCCACTGCACTTATCTATTGCAGAGTTTCTTTGAGGTCCATATCCCTTCCAGGGCTCAACAAAAAATTTAGCCCCATACTTCTGGGCTATTTTTTCTGTGTCATCTGTAGACCCACTGTCTACAATAACTATCTCATCAGCTATATCCTTTATTGCAGCTAATGTTTTATCAAGTATTCCTGCTTCATTTAATGTTATCATTGCTACAGATAATTTCATAATCTCTCCTTATGACACCCAGCCATATATCTTTCCTAAAATATAGTTTCTTGCAATAAAAAGATTTAACTTGAATTTGTCAGGTGTAAATTTTCTAAGCTCTATTCTTCTTATCATCTCAAAATTAGGCCTGCGTCCATTAGTACCTTTTTTAGTAGTTACAAATCCCTTTACTCCACAACCTTTTAATATCTCAATACTCTTTTTATTTCTGTGTCCCCATGGCCAGCAGAAATACTCTATCTTCTTATTTAGATGACTCTCTATCAGATCACGATTTAAAATATATTCCTCTTTTACTCTATGTTCAAACTCTTCATCACTTTCCCAATGAAAGTAATCTTTTTTATTCTCATCTACAAATTTCTGTCCAAGCTTTATAATCTCTTTCTCGCTTTTACCTTTAAGCTCTTTTTCATAGAAAAGTCTGAATTTTTCAAAAAACTCCCTGTCTATAATAATCCCCTTAGAAGCGTACTCTCCTCTTTTAGGAAATTTAGGATATCCTTCCTTTATATCATGATAAAGATATAGCTCTGATATATCTCTTTCACTTCCATCAAATACCCCTTCCAGCTTATCACTTACAAATACTCCAGTGTGCTTGTGAGAATGGGCCTGAAAGTCTATAAGACCGCTTTTATGCATCTCTTTTATCTCATCCCAACTTAGATACTGCCTGGTAGTCCCATCACCTGTTTTAAGGTATTTAGACATTGCCAGATAGTTAGCCTCTCCATTTATTATGGAAGCCTCATTTTTATCCCAATTCTCTCCTATATATAGTGTATTTAAAAATATAGTCGCTTTCATATTATATTTTTTAAGAAGTGGGAACACCTCAGTATAATTGTCATAATATCCATCATCTAAGGTTATTAAAAATGGATTTTTTCCAAGTTCTCCACGTCCATATTCAGAAAGCGTAATGGTGTTCATATTTTTTTCTTTTAAGATTTTCAGATGCTCTTCAAAGAGCTCTGGTGTAACACTTGAAACTGGGTTTACCTGATGATATAAAAACATAGGAACCCCTTTATTTCTAAAATATAAAAGTATAAGTATAACTATTACTAACCCTATCATATGCTGCTCCTTTTAGCCTTTACTTTTCAGTGTTTCAAATCCAAAATCAGCATAAAAAACACTTTACAATATTATATCAAATCTAAGTTAAAAATACAAAAAAAGAAAAAAGACAAGCCATCGGCTCATCTTTTTCCTTAAAAATATTTAGGGTTAGACTACAACATATGAATCTAAAAAGTGGGGTTTAAAAAAATTATTTGGAATATGGTGCCTAGAAATGGATTCGAACCATCGACCGTACGGGTATGAACCGTATGCTCTAGCCAACTGAGCTATCTAGGCATATGTTTTATTAGTATGTCATAATAATACACTATTCTATTGAAAATGTCAAGATTTTTTTAATTTTTTTAAAAAAAGAGTACATATTTTTTTATATGTACTCTTTTGACACAATTTTTTCAATTAAGCTTCTTCGAAGTCGTCTTTTCCTACTCCGCATAGAGGGCATTCCCAATCTGCAGGAAGATCTTCAAATGCAGTTCCTGGAGCTATTCCGTTATCAGGATCTCCAACAGCTGGATCATATTCATATCCGCAAACGCTACAAACATATTTTTTCATAATGTGTGTTTCCTCCTTAAATCAATTAAATTTTAACTTCATTAATTTATTTTACTTTGTTTTATCGGTTTTTTCAACAGTTTTTTTGAGCTTATTTATTTGCCCATAAACCATGGATGTTACAGTATTCTCTAGCAACTACTTCTTTTCCTTTTGGTACTTCGAAGAATGCTTCTGGCTCTTCACCAGGTTTTAAATATTTTCTATAAAGCATATCTCCATCTACTTCAATTTCGATAAATTGAATATAGTGAGCGTCCATCATAGGGTGTTTTGCTTCTTTTCCAACTTTTACTAAGTATCCGTTTTCTTTTTCTTCAACATATGGAACGTGTTTTTCAGTAGCAGCATCTTGAGATTTTGGTACAACTACTTCTAATCCACCATTACCTTCTGCACAATCCTTTCCTACAGAAACGATTTGTGCTAAGCAACCACAACCTAATTTTACAAATTCATTCTTTTTCATAAGCAGATTCCTCCTAATTTAATAAGTATTTTTTTACCCCTAATTCTATTATTTCATTTTCTTCAGGCACTCTTCACAAGTACCCTTGAAATAATAATGCTGTTCTTTGATGTCATAGGTATCTAAGAAATCTTTACCCAGAGCTCTCTCATCTATATCAATATCATAGATCTTTCCACATTTATCACATTTGAAATGTCCATGTACTGATACAATGCTGTCGTAACGAGTCTCATTTTCCTCTATAACTATGATATTTACTATTTTCTTTTCTATAAAAAGATTAAGTGTATTGTACACTGTTGTTTTTGAAAGAGTAGGAATCTGTGGACACAGTGCTTTATATATCATATCTACTGTAGGATGGTTTTTGTTATCTTCAAGATATTGAAATATCTTTATTCTCTGATAAGATGGTTTAATCTCATGCTTTTTTAAATATTCCCCTATATTTTCAATATGATTGTTCATGCTGGCACCTCCAATCCACACAACTCAAATTTGTAATCATTTTATATTTATATACTACACTATATTAAAACTGTTGTCAAGATATTTGGCACTAAATTATGACTTTTTTCATCAAGTATCTGTGAACCCCCTCACCATACTCGTTTTCCTCAAATTCTACCACATCATAACCAAGGTGTTTATAGAGGTTTATCCCTATCTCATTTTCAGGATCCACTGTTAAAGATATTGCTTTATACCCTATTTTTCTCAGGTACTCTTCACTCTTTCTCATTATATCTGTAGCATGTCCCTGGTATCTGTATCTCTTTCTGGTACATATTCCATATAGGAACACCTCTTTTTTCTCAAATACCTGCATATATTCAACAAGGGATACTATCTCCCCTTCTTCATTCTCTATCATAAATACCTTACCATATCTGATAAGTGCTTTAAGTATCCAAAGGTCTACTCCTCCCTGTCCTTCAAAGGCCTCATCTTCAAGTTCTACTATCCTCTTAAGAAAAGGAAGATCTGTCTGTGTTACTTCTCTAAATTTCATTGTTACCCCCTAATAATCAACCTTTGCCAAATAAAGTCCATTTGGCTGGGCCACTCTTTTTACAAAATCCTTCCCAGGATGTAAAAGCATATCCTCTATATAGTTCTCAGGTCTTACATTAAAATATATATCCAGAGCTGTTCCAATAATTATTCTTATCTGGGACTTCAAAAATGAATTTCCCATAATATCAACAGCTATTCTCTTCTCCTCTAATGGAATAATCTCTATACTGTATATCTCTCTTACAGAGGTCTTACTTCCACAGTCACTCATTCTGAAATTATCAAAATCATGAACTCCAACTAATGGTTTTAAAATATCTTTAAATCTCCTGATATCTATTTCCTTTGGGACATATGTCTCATATCTTGACTTGAAGGGATCTTTATCCCAACTTATCACATATCTATATCCTCTTCTTTTAGCATCAAATCTTGAATTAAAATCTTTATCTGTTTCTTCTACATCTAATATATCTATATCTTGGGGAAGTCCTCTATTAAGTGCATATCTTAATCTTTCGGCTGGAATGGTTGAATCAGTAAAAAAATTAGAAACCTGTATAAGTGCGTGAACTCCTCTGTCTGTACGTCCAGAAGATGTCATATTTATATTTTCTTTAAGCAGTATTGCAAGAAGTTTTTCTATCTCTCCCTGAACAGTACGCTGATCAGGCTGTCTTTGAAAACCGTAGAATAAACTTCCATCATATCTATATGTCAATTTGATATTCCTCATCTGATCTCCTTTTATTACATCTTTATATAATAAAAAAAAGAGATTCTCTAGAATCTCTTTACTATCAAAATGGTGCGAAGAGAGAGACTTGAACTCTCACGTCTGGGACACTAGATCCTAAGTCTAGCGCGTCTGCCAATTCCGCCATCCTCGCACGAAATGGTGCGTCATACAAGATTTGAACTTGTGGCAACACGATTAAAAGTCGTGTGCTCTACCAACTGAGCTAATGACGCATCTATTAAATTGTATGGGGTGATCGACGAGGCTCGAACTCGCGACAACCAGTGCCACAAACTGGCGCTCTACCAACTGAACTACGATCACCATAAGTATAATGGCGTGTCTGAAGAGATTCGAACTCCTGGCCCACGCCTTAGAAGGGCGTTGCTCTATCCAGCTGAGCTACAGACACATTTTGGAGCGGGAAACGAGGGTCGAACTCGCGACATTCAGCTTGGAAGGCTGACGCTCTACCAACTGAGCTATTCCCGCATTTAAATGGTCGGAATAGCAAGAATCGAACTTGCGGCCCCCTGCTCCCAAGGCAGGTGCGCTACCGGACTGCGCTATATTCCGACGTCTTTCTCTTAAGACATAAATGATTATATCATCAATATGATTTTGTGTCAACAACTTTTTTAAAATTTTATAAAAATTTTTACTATAATAAAATAACCCTTGAAAACATTAGGTTCCCGCAAAGGTGTATTTAATCACTGTTTCAAAATTCTCTCTTCTATTTTATTTTTTTTAGTATATAATATAGGTAAGCTTTAAAAATTATTTTAAAATAAAGGAGGCTGTTATGAAAAATACAAAAAAAGTTGTATGCAGTTTATTGTTAGGTCTGACTCTAGTAGGATGTACTTCATCTCCATTTGTAGATGAAACAGGTTCTGTAAATAAAAAAACTAGTGGTACAGCTGGTGGAGCTGCTGCTGGAGCACTTATAGGACAGCTTATTGGAAAAGACACTAAAGGAACATTAATTGGGGCAGGAATCGGTGCATTAGCTGGTCTTGGATGGGGAGCTTATAGAGACCATCAGGAACAGGAATTAAGAGAGAGATTAAAAAATACCGATGTTCAAGTTAATAGAGAAGGGGAAAACTTAAATCTATATCTACCTGGAGGTGTAACTTTTGCTACTAACAGTGCAGATATAACTTCTTCATTCTATGGACCACTTAACTCTATAGCTACTGTTTTAACTCAATATCCTGAAACTAGAATAATAGTAAATGGATATACAGATAACACAGGACGTGCTGAATACAACCTTGATCTATCTCAAAGAAGAGCAAACAGTGTTAAGGATTATCTAATTTCTCAAGGTGTATCATACAATAGAGTATCTGCTATTGGACATGGTATTAAAAATCCAAGAGCTACAAACTCTACACCTGAAGGAAGAGCTGAAAACAGAAGAGTTGAAATTCAAATTCTTCCTCTAAACTAAAATAATAAAAACAGAAGGGCTACTCATATGAGTGGCTCTTTTGTACTGCACCCAAAATCTTAAACAACTAAGATGGAGGGGGTAGTTTTTTTATGGCTAATTGAGATTTTTGAAAGAAAATTAAAAGGTGAATCTTTAAGAAAGTTAGGTCGAGAATTTAAAGTAAATTTTCGTAGATTGGAGTATTTAGTTAGACTTCTAAATAAACATGGATATGGTATTCTTAGACAAGGCAAAAATAACCATTATTCTAAGGAATTTAAAGAATCTACAATTAATAGGGTTTTATTGAATAATGAGGCTATTTTGTCAGTAGCGCTTGATGTTGGGCTTAGTTCAGATGGACA
>NZ_JADRHM010000066.1 GCF_018205345.1 Fusobacterium sp. DD2 | reverse complement strand
TGATTAATGATTTTTTACAAAAATTTATAGGTATTTACAAAATATTTAATATATGATAGAATTTGGAGTAATATAAATTTTCAGGAGGGCTTTTAATGATTGGAATAGGAATAGTAGGACTTCCTAATGTTGGGAAATCTACACTTTTTAATGCTATAACTAAAGCAGGGGCAGCAGAGGCAGCTAACTATCCATTTTGTACAATAGAACCAAATGTTGGAATGGTAACAGTACCAGATGCAAGACTAGATAAACTTGCAGAGATAGTAAATCCTCAAAGAGTTATGCATGCAACTGTTGAATTTATTGATATAGCTGGACTTGTAAAAGGAGCAGCTAAAGGTGAAGGACTAGGAAATAAATTCCTTTCAAATATCAGATCAACTGCAGCAATATGTCAGGTTGTAAGATGTTTTGAAGATGATAATGTAATTCACGTAAGTGGTTCAGTAGACCCTATAAGAGATATAGAGGTTATAAACAATGAGCTTATATTTGCAGATATGGAAACAATTGAAAAAGCAATTGAAAAACATAAAAAACTTGCAATTAATAAGATAAAAGAGTCAATGGCACTTATGCCAGTATTGGAAAAATGTAAAGCACATCTCGAAAACTTCCAATTATTAAAGACTCTACAATTAGATGAAGAAGAAGCAAATCTTATAAAAGTATATCAACTTCTTACTATAAAACCTATGATTTTTGCTGCAAATGTATCAGAAGATGATTTAGCAGAAGGAAATGAATATGTTGAAAAAGTAAAAGAATATGCTAAAGATTTAGGATCAGAAGTTGTAATAGTTTCTGCTAAAGTTGAAGCTGAACTTCAAGAGATGGATGATGAAGAGAGTAAAAAAGAGTTTCTTGAAGCTTTAGGAGTAGAGGAAGCAGGACTAAACAGACTTATAAAAGCAGGATTCAAGTTATTAGGACTACAAACTTACTTTACAGCAGGAGTTAAAGAGGTAAGAGCATGGACTATTAACATTGGAGATACTGCACCAAAAGCAGCAGGAGTTATCCATACTGACTTTGAAAAAGGGTTCATAAGAGCTAAAGTTGTATCTTATGATGACTTTGTAAAATATTCTGGATGGAAGGGAGCTCAAGAGGTTGGAGTTCTTAGATTAGAAGGAAAAGATTACGTTGTTCAGGATGGAGATTTAATGGAATTTTTATTCAACGTGTAGTTGAAAAAGTTCGATTGTTAAGAAAAATTACTTGACAATATCTAAAAAACTTAGTAGAATATCTAGGTGTACGATTGGAGGAGATTGCTTTGAAACTCTTGATTAAGGATTTTAATGAAGGTTTGGCTAATACTCTAAAGTTCGATTTTTACATTGACCGTATGGAAGATGTGGAACTTGCAGAAAGAGTACATATAATTGGAACAGCTGTTAACAACAATGGAAAAATAAAACTGACTGGGCACTATAAGACAAAAGTCAACACTCAATGTGTAAGATGTCTAAAGGAAAATGTAATTGATTTAGAAAATGATTTTACAGCTACTTTTTTAGATGAAACTCAGTACAGAGAATATTTAAAAGGTTTAAGTCAAGAATGTGATATTACTGATGAAGAGATATATGATGAAGTAGTAGATGGAGAGATTGATTTAGACAATTTGGTTAGAGAGTATATAATACTTGATTTGCCTCCATATCCACAATGTCAGCCTAAGTGTGAAGATGATTCACATATTGAAAAATATAAGGATGACGGGATTGACCCAAGGTGGCAACAATTATTACAAATAAAAAATTAATTTTTAAATAAGATAAGTAAGTAGGAGGGAAACTAAGATGGCAGTACCTAAGAAGAAAACATCAAAAGCTAAGAAAAACATGAGAAGATCTCATCACGCTTTAACTGGAATAACTTTAACAACTTGTGAAAAATGTGGAGCACCTAAGAGACCACACAGAGTATGTCTTGCATGCGGAGATTACAAAGGTAAAGAAGTTTTAACAGAACAAGCTGAGTAATTTAAAGTGTTTAATTAGATAAAAAAAGACAAGAGTTGATCTTGTCTTTTTTTATTTTATTCTGAATTATATAAATTTTATTGAAAATAGTTATATTTTTCTCCTGTTATGTTATAATGATGTAGATTTACCAATAGCTATCATTATACATAGAGTTGCTGATGAAAAAATAAAAATATAGGTGTAATTTTATTATAAAAAAAGCAGATTAAAAGTAAAAAAGTTTTCAAATTAGCTATCTTTAATGTATAATATAGGAAGATAATTTGTAATCAGGAGGAGAAAGATGAAAATAGCATTAGATGCTATGGGTGGAGATAATGCACCTATTGAAACAATAAAAGGAGCTATGGAAGCTCTAAAAGAGATAGAAGATCTTGAGCTTGTGCTAGTTGGACAGAAAGAGATAATAGAAAAAGAGATTTCAAAATATAAATTTGATAATAATAGAATAGAGATATTAGATGCAAGAGAGGTAATACTTATGACAGATGAACCTGTAAATGCTGTTAGAAGTAAAAAGGATTCCTCTATGAACAGAGCCTTAGAACTTGTAAAGGATGGAAAGGTAGATGCCTCAGTGTCTGCAGGTAATACTGGAGCACTTATAACTGCAAGCCAGTTGAAATTGAAAAGGATTAAAGGGGTACTAAGACCAGCTATTGCTACTATGTTCCCAAATAAAAAGGGAAATATGCTTATGCTTGATTTAGGTGCCACAGCAGATTGCAAAGCGGAATTTTTAAATCAGTATGCTATGATGGGAACAAAATATGTAGAGATTTTACTTGGAAAGAAAAATCCAAGTGTTGGACTTCTAAATATAGGTACTGAAGAGGGAAAAGGAAATGAGCTTACAAGAGATTCATATGAGTTATTAAGAGAAAACAAAAGAATAAATTTTGTTGGAAATGTAGAGAGTACATCTATGCTGGATGGAGATATAGATATAATAGTAACAGATGGATTTACAGGAAATATTGTACTTAAGACATCTGAAGGCATAGCAAAGTTTATGCTTACATCTATAAAAGAGGAAGTGGAAAAATCAATTATCTATAAGATTGGAGCATTACTTTTAAAACCAGCTATAAAAGCTATAAAAACAAAGATGGATTCATCTGAATATGGTGGAGCTATGTTTTTAGGGTTAAATGGGCTTTCTATTAAGGCTCATGGTAACTCTGATGCTACAGGGATAAAGAATGCTATAAAAGTTGCAAATAGATTTGCTCAAATGAAATTTGTAGATGAATTAAAAAATATTATTGATATAAAAGAGAGCGAGATATAATTATTAGGAGGAAAAATGGATTTTAAAAGCGTTGGAATCAAAGGAATAGGGTATTATGTACCTGAACATGTTATGACAAACTTTGAGTTCGAAAAATTAATTGACACATCTGATGAATGGATAAGAAGTAGAACAGGAATTCATGAAAGAAGATTTGCATCTCCTGAGCAGGCAACTTCAGATCTATGTGTAGAAGCTGCTAAAAAAGCTTTAGCAAATGCAAAAATGGAAATAAAAGATATCGATCTTATTCTAGTTGCAACTTGTACTCCTGATTATCTTGTACAGGCTACAGCATGTCTGGTACAGGAAAAACTTGGAGAAAAAGGAATACCATGCTTTGACCTCAATGCTGCATGTAGTGGATTTATATATGGTCTTACAGTGGCAGGTGGAATGATAAGAGGTGGAGTATATAAAAATATACTTGTAATAGGAGCAGAGACACTATCTAGAATAATAGATATGCAGGATAGAAATACCTGTGTGCTATTTGGAGATGGAGCAGCTGCAGCTGTAGTATCAGAAGTTGAAGAGGGATATGGATTCTTAGGAACATATCTTGGAGCTGAAGGAGAAGATGACAATATCTTAAAGATACCTGCAGGGGGATCTAAAAAACCTAATACAGCTGAAACAGTTGAAAACAGAGAAAATTTTGTAACCATGAAGGGTAAAGATGTATTTAAATTTGCTGTACATGCTCTTCCAAGTGCTACAAATAAAGCTTTAAAAATTGCTGGAATGAAATCTGAAGATTTAAAGATGGTATTCCCACATCAGGCAAATATAAGAATAATTGAAGCAGCAGCAAAAAGAATTCACGCTCCAATAGAGAAATTCTACATCAATCTGCAAAGATATGGAAATACATCTTCTGCATCAGTAGGAATAGCTCTAGGAGAGGCATATGAAAGAGGAATGGTTAATAAAGGAGATATAATTGCTTTAACAGGATTTGGAGCAGGTCTTACTTATGGATCATTAATCATTAAATGGGCATATTAATAAAGATTGACATAAATAAAGTGCTGTGATATATTAAGCACGTAATCGGAGGAGGATTAGATGTCTAAAATAGCTTTTGTTTTTCCAGGACAAGGTGCACAATACGTTGGAATGGGAAAAGAACTTTATGAGAATAACGAAACTGCTAGAAAAGAGTTTGACAAACTATTTTCAAGTCTTGATTTTGATTTGAAAACTGTTATGTTTGAAGGACCAGCAGAAGCATTAAAAGAAACAAAAAATACACAACCTGCAATAGTATCAATGAGTCTTATACTGACAAAACTTCTTGAAGAAAAAGGTATAAAACCTGATTTTGTTGCTGGACACTCAGTAGGAGAGTATGCTGCATTTGGAGCAGCTGGATATCTTTCTATTGAAGATGCTGTAAAATTAACTGCAGCTAGAGGAAAGTTTATGAATGATGTTGCACAGAAAGTAAATGGTGGAATGGCAGCAATCATAGGACTTGAATCTGATAAGATAATAGAAGTATTGAAAACAGTTGATGGAGTAGTAGAAGCAGTAAACTTCAACGAACCTAAACAAACTGTAATAGCTGGAGAGAAAGATGCTATAGAAAGAGCATGTGTAGCTTTAAAAGAAGCTGGTGCTAGAAGAGCATTACCTCTTGCTGTATCTGGACCTTTCCACTCTTCACTTATGAAAGAAGCTGGAGAAGAGTTAAAGAAAGAAGCAGAAAAATATAATTTCAAAATGACAGATGTTAAATTAATAGCTAATACAACTGCAGAAATTATAAAAAATGTGGATGAGATAAAAGCTGAAATTTATGCACAAAGTTTTGGTCCTGTAAAATGGGTTGACACTGTTAAAAAGATGAAAGCAGAGGGAGTTACAACAATTTATGAAATTGGACCAGGAAAAGTTTTATCTGGACTTATTAAGAAAATAGATAAAGAATTTGAAATAAAAAATGTAGAAAAGCTTGAAGATTTACAAAATATAATGTAAAATCTATTATAAATACTTTATAGACATAAAGAAAAATTAAGGAGGAAAAAAATGTTAGATAAAATAAGAGAAATAGTAGTAGAACAATTAGGAGTAGAACCTGAGCAAGTAGTACCTGAAGCAAACTTCGTAGAAGACTTAGGAGCAGACTCTCTTGATACAGTTGAATTAATAATGGCTTTTGAAGAAGAATTTGACGTAGAAATTCCTGATACAGATGCTGAAAAAATAAAAACAGTTCAAGATGTAATTGATTATATTAGCAACAAATAATTAAATAGAGCCAGACGGGGTATTTAAGTACCCCGTTATTTGTATATAGTAAAATTAATTTGAGGTGATATTGTGAACAGAGTAGTAGTTACAGGAATTGGACTTATAACTGCCCTAGGAACTGGACTTGAAAAAAGCTGGAAAAGAATATTAAATGGTGAAACTGGAATTAATAAGATAACATCTTATGATACAACAGATATGCCTGTTCAAATAGCAGCAGAAGTAAAGGATTTTGATCCTTTAGATTTTGGTATAGAAAAAAAAGAGATAAAAAAATTAGCTAGAAACACTCAATTTGCTATTGCAGCTACTAAAATGGCTCTTGCAGATGCAAATTTTACAATAGATGAAACTAATGCAGATGAAGTTGGTGTTATTGTATCTTCAGGTATTGGAGGAATAGAGATATTTGAAGCTCAACATGAAACTATGCTTCAAAAAGGTGTAAGAAGAATATCACCTTTTACAATTCCTGGAATGATTGCTAATATGGCTGCTGGAAACGTAGCTATATATTTTGGTGCAAAAGGACCAAATAAAGCAGTTGTAACAGCTTGTGCTGCAGGAACTCACTCTGTTGGTGATGCATTTGAAATGATAAAGAGCGGAAGAGCTAAAGCTATGATAGCTGGAGGAACTGAAGCAGCTATAACTCCATTTGCAATGAATGCATTTGCAAATATGAAAGCACTTTCTACAAGAAATGACGAACCACAAAAAGCATCAAGACCATTCAGCCTTGACAGAGATGGATTTGTAATGGGAGAGGGAGCAGGAATCCTTATTTTAGAAGAGCTTGAATCAGCTAAAAAAAGAGGAGCAAAAATATATGCTGAAGTTGTAGGATATGGAGAGACTTGTGATGCTTACCATATTACAGCACCAGCTGATGGTGGAGAAGGAGCAGTAAGAGCATTTAACATGGCTCTTAAAGAGGGAAATATCAAACCTGAAGAGGTTGGATATATAAATGCTCACGGTACATCTACACCAGCAAATGATAGAAATGAAACAGCAGCTATAAAAGCTGTATTTAAAGACCATGCAAAAGATCTTTTAGTATCTTCTACTAAAGGTGCAACTGGACATGGACTTGGTTCTGCAGGAGGAATGGAAGCTGTATTTATAGCTAAAGTACTAGCTGATGGAGTGGTACCACCAACTATCAACTATGACAATCCAGATCCTGAGTGTGATTTAAATTATGTACCTAACAAAGCAGTAAATGCAGATATAGAAGTTGCAATGTCGAGTTCTCTTGGATTTGGTGGGCACAACGCAGTTATTGCTATGAGAAAATATAAATAAAATTAGGTAAGAGGAGGAGAATTTTGAAGAAAAATTACTTAGATTTTGAAAGAAATCTTGGATATTCTTTTAATAACAAAGATCTTCTTAAAAATTCACTTCTTCATAGATCCTTTGGAAATGAGCATAGAAAATACAAAAAAATAAGTAATGAAAGACTAGAACTGCTAGGAGATGCAGTTCTAGATCTTGTCGTTACTGAATATTTGTATAAAAGCTATGAAAACTCAACAGAGGGAGATTTAGCAAAAATAAAATCTATGGTAGTAAGTGAGCCTGTATTAGCAGCTATTTCTAAAAAATTAGAAGTGGGAAAATATCTTCTTTTAAGTAGAGGAGAGGAACTGACAGGTGGAAGAGAGAGAAGTTCAATATTAGGAGATGCTTTTGAAGCGATATTAGGAGCTATATATATAGACTCTGACTTTGAAACAGCTAAAAAATTTGCATTGAGCCATATTAAAGACTCAATAGATAATGTGGATACCAATGAAGAGATTCTTGACTTTAAAACAATTCTTCAGGAATATAGTCAAAAGGAATATAAGATTATTCCTGAGTATTTGGTAATAAATGAGATTGGACCAGATCATCAAAAAATATTTGAAATTGCAGTTAAGATAAATAATGGAGTAGATAAAGAACTTGTAGCAGTTGGAAGTGGGAAAAATAAGAAAAGTGCTGAACAGGCAGCAGCTAAAGTTCTATGTAAAGAGTTAGGGGTAAAAATACATGAAACATTATAATATTCCGATATTTATCAGTCATTTTGGATGCCCAAATTCTTGTGTTTTTTGTAACCAGAAAAAGATAAATGGAAGAGAGACTGACGTCACAATAGAAGATTTAATCGAAACAATAGAGACCTATTTAAAAACTCTTCCAAAGAAGTCCAAGAAAGAAGTGGCTTTCTTTGGTGGAACTTTTACAGGAATTTCTATGGGGCTGCAAAAGGCATATTTAGAGGCAACATATGAGTATATAAAAAGAGGGCTGATAGATGGTATAAGACTTTCTACCAGACCAGATTGCATAAATGAAGAGATAGTAGCACAACTAAAAAAATACGGGGTAACAGCAGTAGAATTAGGAGTTCAGTCATTAGATGAGGAAGTACTTTTAGCAACAGAGAGATATTATCCAGTTGAGGTAGTTGAAAAAGCATGTAACCTTATTAGAGAAGCTGGAATTGGTTTGGGAATTCAGCTTATGATAGGATTGCCAAAATCAACTACTCAAAGTGATTATGAAACTGCAGTAAAAGCTCTTGGGATGAAACCTGAAATGGTAAGAATATATCCAACACTTGTAATCAAGGGAACAAAGATGGCAGATATGTATAGAGATGGAGAGTATCATGCTCTATCAATAGAGGAAGCCATTGAGAGAACAAGAAAGATATATGCACTTCTAGAAATAAATGGAGTGAATATAATAAGAGTTGGACTTCAGCCAAGCGAAGATTTAAGAGAGGAAGGAACAGTGTTAGGTGGTCCTTTCCATCCAGCATTTAGAGAGCTTGTAGAAACAGAGATATACTTTGACTTTTTTAAAGAGATAGTTGAAAAAGAGAAAAAATTGGATATTTTAGCTAATGAAAAAAGTGTATCCAGATATGTTGGAATAAAAAAAGCTAATAGATTAAGATTAAAGGAGTACTTCAATATCACTATAGACAATTCAATTGATAGAGATGATATAGTTGTGAATGGAAAAAAATATTCTAGGTTAGATGTACTAAGGAGAGAGTTGAAGGAGAATGAAGCAGATAGTAATCAACATAGATAAATTCCAATCAAGAGCAGCTATCATTGAAGATGGAAAGGTAATGGAGATATTGATAGAAAGAGCAGAAGAGGGGCGTATTAATGGCAGCATATACAAGGGAAAAGTTGCTAATGTACTACCAGGGATGGAATCTGCTTTTGTAAATATAGGCCTTGAAAAAAACGCCTTTTTATATGTAAATGATTTGAGGGAATTTGAAGAAACTTATCTGGATGGGATAAATAATAGCAGTAGACCTATTGAAGATATACTTAATGTAGGAGATGAAGTAGTCGTACAAGTCCTTAATGAGCCCAGAGGGACAAAAGGAGCAAGAGTGACTACACATTATACCCTGCCAGGTAAATTTTTGGTTTTAATGCCAAATAACGACCATATAGCAATATCTAAAAAGATTAAAGATGAAGATGAAAGAAATCGTCTTGAAGAACTATTTAGAGATATAACACCAGAGAATATGGGAGTAATAATAAGAACAGCTGCAGAAGGTAAAACAGTTTTCCATTTTGAAAGGGAGATGGAGTACCTTGTAAAAAAATGGGAAGATATCGAGAAAAAAACAAGTGATGCTAAAATAGGTGAAGTTTTATATAAAGACAATGGAGTGGTTACAACAGTATTGAGAGATATTTTTACTACTGATGTAGATGAACTAATTGTTGATGATATGGAAGTATACTGGGAGATAATAGACTATATTAATGCTTTTAGTGAAACTAATCTTAAAACTAAGATAAAGCTTTTTAAACCTGATCACGATGAAAATATTTTTGAACTATACAACATAAATCATGAGATAGAATCTGCACTGAAAGAGGAAGTTCCTCTTGAATGTGGAGGTTATCTTGTAATAGAAAAAACTGAGGCTTTGGTAAGTATTGACGTAAATACTGGAAAAAATACAGGAACTTATAATCTGGAGAAAACAGTTGTAAATACAAATATCGAAGCAGCTAAAGAGATACCAAGACAACTGAGATTGAGAAACCTTGGTGGAATCATAATAATTGACTTTATTGATATGAGACTTGATGAAGATAAGAAAAAAGTACTGGAGACTTTAGAGGAAAATCTTGCAAAGGATAGAATAAAGAACAATATAGTACATTTTACTGATTTAGGTCTTATTGAGATGACAAGAAAAAGAACTGGAAAACCATTGTCTCATTATTTTCAGGATACATGTCCTATGTGTAATGGAACAGGAAAGATAAAATCTAAAGAGGCAATTATCCATGATATGTTAAAAGAGCTTAAAGAGTGTTCTTTTGACAGTGATATAAGTTCTATTAAAATATCTCTTTCAAAAAAATTAAAAGAGGCATTTAGAGATACGTACTATGACTTTGCATTAGAATATCTTAAACATAAAAATAAAAAATTAATTTTGGAAAACAATGGGCGTGACGATTACAGTTTCGACATAGTTTTGATGAAGTAAGGATGGAATTATGAGAATTGGAGTTTATGCAGGAAGTTTTGACCCTATTACTAAAGGGCACTATGATGTTATAAAAAAATCACTTAGAATTGCTGATAAGGTAATAGTAGCAGTAATGAACAACACAAATAAGAACTGCTGGTTTACACTTGAAGAGAGAAAAAATATGGTAAAGATGCTTGTAGATCACTTTGGAGATAAAGTTGAAGTTAAAAGCTTTGATGGACTTTTAATTGATTTTATGAAGCAGAATAATGCAGATATCATAATCAGAGGATTAAGAGCAGTATCAGACTTTGAATATGAACTTGGATATGCATTTGTAAATCACGATCTTTCATATGGAGATATTGAGACAATCTTTATTCCAGCAGCTAGAGAGTATATGTATCTTAGCTCAAGTGGAGTTCGTGAAGCTGCAAGTGTTGGAGCCAGATTGGATATTTTTGTAGATGATAAGCTTATTGATATAATAAGAGAGAAGGCTAAAAGCCGTAAAAAATAAAGGATAGGTTGTTGCAGTGGCGAAGAGTAAAAGCTTTTATGTATGTAGTGAATGTGGATATAAGACTGAAAAATGGATAGGTAAATGTCCAAAATGTAATAGCTGGGGTACCTTTGAGGAGGAGATCAATATCTCAACTTCTGCAGGGGCACCTCTTTCCTCTTCAACTTCTGTTGCAGATACTTCTAAGAATGTTTTTTCTTTTAATGAAGTGACTTTTGAGGAAAAGGATAGGCTTACTACAAAAGTTGATGAATTTGATAGAGTACTAGGTGGAGGACTTCTAAAAGGTGAAGTTATACTTATTACTGGAAATCCAGGAATTGGTAAATCCACTCTTCTTTTACAGATTGCAAGTGAGTATTCAAGTTATGGAGATGTAATATATATTTCAGGAGAGGAATCTCCAGCACAGGTTAAAAATAGAGGAGAGCGTCTTAAGATAAAGAGTAACAGGCTATTTTTGATGTCTGAGACAGATATTTCCAAGATTTATGAATATCTTATTGTAAAAAAACCTCTTGTAGTGGTTGTAGATTCTATACAAACGTTGTATAATTCAGTTATAGACTCTATTCTTGGCACACCTACTCAGATTAGAGAGTGTACTTTGAAAATAATAGAGCTTGCAAAGAAGTATAATATTTCATTTTTTATTGTTGGACATATTACAAAGGATGGTAAGGTAGCTGGACCAAAACTTTTGGAGCATATGGTAGATGCTGTATTTACCTTTGAGGGAGAACAGGGGCTATTTTATCGTATCTTAAGAAGTACTAAAAACAGATTTGGATCAACTAATGAACTTGCAGTATTTAGTATGGAAGAGGATGGAATGAAAGAGGTAAAAAACTCCTCTGAATACTTTTTAAGTGAAAGAGATGAAAAAAATATAGGAAGTATGGTTGTTCCAGTACTTGAAGGGACAAAGATATTTCTAATGGAGATACAGACACTTTTGACAGATGTAAGTATTGGAATACCAAGAAGAATAGTACAGGGATTTGATAGAAACAGAATTCAGATATTAGTAGCTGTAGCAGAAAAAAAGATGGGACTTGCTCTGGGCATGAAAGATCTCTTTTTAAATGTACCAGGTGGACTGTCAATTGCAGATCCTGCTGCAGACCTTGCTGTTTTAATCTCTCTTCTATCTGTGTATAGAGGGGTGGAAATAAGCCAGAAAATAGCAGCAATAGGAGAACTGGGACTAAGAGGAGAGATAAGAAAGGCATTTTTTATTGACAAGCGTCTTAGAGAACTGGAAAAATTAGGTTTTAAAGGGGTATATGTACCTGAAACAAATAGAAAAGAGATAGAAAAAAATAATTATAATCTAAAACTGATCTACTTGAAAAATTTAGAAGAACTTTTAGAAAGGATGAATAGAGATGGATAGCCAAAAATTAGAAGAGATATTGAAGTTTGTGGCTCCAGGCACAGCTCTTAGAGATGGTCTTAACAATATATTAGAAGCTGGATTGGGAGCTCTAATAGTAGTTGGGTATGATGATGCCGTAAAGAAAATGAGTGACGGGGGATTCCTTTTAGACTGCGAATTTTCCCCAGAAAGAGTTTATGAACTGGCCAAAATGGACGGAGCAATAATTCTTGATGATAAATGTGAAAAGATTTTATGTGCCAATATTCATCTACAACCTGATAGAAGATTCAGTTCAAGTGAGAGTGGAACAAGACATAGAACTGCAGAAAGAGCAGCTCAGCAGACAGGTAAACTTGTTATAGCTGTATCTGAAAGAAGAAATGTAATAACTTTATACAAAGATGATGTAAAATATAGACTTAAAGAGACTGTAGCAATAGAAAGTGAGGCTTCTCAGGCTATTAAGACTATGGAAAGATATAAGTTTGTATTGGATAGATCTCTGGGAAATCTTACTATTTTGGAACTTGATAATACTGTAACAATGTATGAAGTTGCAACTACTCTTCAGAGATTTGAGATGTTAAGAAGAATAGGTGCTGAGATAAAAAGCTATATTCTTGAATTAGGAGTAGAAGGAAGACTTCTGAATTTACAGTTCCAAAACCTTAATCAGGATATAGAGGAAGATGAATTAAATCTTATAAAAGACTACATTCCAGATAATATGGAATACAAAGATGTAAAAGAGCAGATAAGTCTTTTAAATGACGATGAACTTTTAGGAATTGAAAATTTCTCAAGTGCATTGGGATATGGTAAAACATACAGTACCCTTGATAAAGAGGTAAGCCCTAAGGGATATAGAGTATTGGGAAGAATTGGAAAACTTACTAAGAAAGACGTGGAAAAACTTGTAACTGAGTACAATGGAATTTCTAAACTTCAGGATGCACCAGATGAAGAGCTTTCAGAGATGAAAATAAGTAAAGCTAAGATAAAAGCTTTAAAGAATGGATTAAAGAGATTAAAGCTTACAGTTGAACTGGAAAAGGTAGATTAAAAAAGTTAAGGACTTGGAAAACTAATATTTTCAAG
>NZ_JADRHM010000065.1 GCF_018205345.1 Fusobacterium sp. DD2 | reverse complement strand
ATATGGGAAATAACGTTGACAAACCCCCATAATTATGATAATATAGTACGTGCTTGGAAGGTTATCCTAATTGGTAAGGAACCGGTCTTGAAAACCGGCGCCGCAAGGCTTCAGAGTTCGAATCTCTGATCTTCCGCCAGAGACGGTGAAGTGGCAGAGTGGCCTAATGCACTCCCCTGCTAAGGGAGAGTACCAATAAACCGGTACCGAGAGTTCAAATCTCTCCTTCACCGCCATCAAATATGCTATAATTGAGAGTTTGAAACTGTCAAAAAATGAATTGGCAGGTTATTGGCGGTTACGAACATCATTCAAATGAGCTAACATTCTTGCTTTGCAAGTTTTGTTAGTTTTTTTTTAACCGCCAAATTTTGAAAAGCCTCAATTATTGATAGTTTTAGTGAGTTTGTCGTTTTTAAGATTAGCATAATTTTTTTCAATATTATCTTTCAACTCTGCTCACTATAATGTAACAAGCAAACTACCTAAAATTAGGTAGTTTTTTTATTTATTGTTTTATAATATGTTTCTTTTTTGTTGAAAAAATGTGTGAAATATGATAATATAATTAGAGTTTTTTTTGTAAAAGCCTAAATATTAAAAATTAGATATGACAGAAATCTAACTGGCGAATTTATAAAAAGCTAAGTATATCAAGTGTATTCAATAAGTTTGAATAAAATAAAAGTTTTGGAGTGTGTATTTTGAAAAAGATTTTATTTGTATTTTTAATGTTAAAGTTATTGGTGTATGGTGATATTTTAAATGAAAGTGAAAGGATTTATTTAAAAAATGAAAAACGTCAAGAATTAGAACGGATTAAGAAGGAGTTTGATAGTAAAGAAGAAGTAAATAAAAATATTAAATTAAGTCAAGATAAAGACAATAATGAAAATATGTTTTATATTGAGAAAATAACATTGATTGATAATGAAATGCTACTTAATGATTTAGAAAAAGAAAATGTTTTAAAGAAGTATTCAAATCAAAAACTAGGAAAAACAAAGATTACAAATTTACTTATAGAGCTTACAAATAAATTAATTTCGAAAGGATACATTACTTCTTCTGTAACTATTGCTGACAACAATGACTTAAAGAGCAAGGAGTTAATATTAGAAGTTATACCTGGGCGGATAGAAAAAATAGTATTAAATGACAATAGTAATTTGGATAGATTAAAACTATTTTTACTTTTAAAACCTGTAGAAAATGAAGTTTTAAATGTTAGAGATTTAGATACTACAACGGAAAATTTTAATTATTTAGAGTCTAATGATATAAAATTTGAGATAAAACCTGGAACAAAAGAAAACTATTCTATTATAGAGGCTAAAAATAAAAAGAAAGAAAAAGTCATAATTTCACTTTTAACAAATAATTACGGAGAAGACAAGCAAAACTCATTATGGAGATACGGAGGAAGTGTAAACGTGGATAGTCCGCTTGGGATAGAAGATAAACTATATTTTTCATATATGACAGTAGATAAGAAAAAGCCAGATAGAAGTTGGAAAGATTCGCCTGATGTCTTACAACCAGGGGAAATATTGCCGATAGGACCTCCAGGATATGATCCAAGTAAAGGGGATACTTTACCGTATAAAAGGATATTAGACTTGTATAATTTTAGATATACATTAAAATTTACTGACTATTCTCTTATTACAAGTATATACAAAACAAATAAAGAAAGTAGTTTTTATACTGGAAATACTGTATATGATTTACATTCAATTAACAAAACTTATGAAATAAAACTTGAAAAGAATTTATGGAGAAATCAAAAAAGTAAAATTAATTTAGCTATTGGAATAAAAAGAAGGCATGATAGAAACTATTTAGAAACAGCAACTTTATCAGATAGGGTAATTAGTGTAGGTTTAGTTAATCTTTATGGTTCTACAATTGTATATAATGGAGTGTTGAATACAACTTTTGGATATGAGAGAGGTATGAGAGTTTTAGGAGCAGAAAGAGATGGAGGGAAACTTGAAACCACTCCAAAGGCCCAGTTCAACAAATTTATATTTAATGTATATTATTACAGACCATTTAAAGAAAATTTTATATATCGGTTTAATTTAATGAGTTCATATTCAAAAGATGTGTTGTATGGTTCAGAAGAACAGTCCATAGGTGGTGTAGGAAGTATAGGTGGATTTCATAGAACTGGCACAATACAAGGTGAAAAAGCAATAGAGATAGGAAATGAAATATCATATAAATTATTAGATTCAGAAAAATATGGAAGACTTGAACCATATATTAATTATGGTTATGGTTTTGTAAAAAATAATAAAGATAGTTCAAAGTATTCTAAGGGGCATATTTCAGGAACTAATATAGGAGTTAGGTACAATTATAAATATTTTGAGTTTGATGCAGCTTATGGAATACCTTTTAATTATTCAAACTATTTAAATCCTAAAAAAATGGAATTTTATGTTAGTTCAGGTATAAAAATTAAATTTTAATAGGAGATATTATGGTAAAAATGAAGGTAAAAAGAAAGTTTTTAGTGGGATTAATTTTATTAGTTATGTCATTATATAGTTTTGCAAATGGTGTAGTATTAGATCCAAATTCGAGACACAATACAAAATTAGATGAAGCACATAATGGAACACCAATTGTAAATATTTCCACGCCAAATAATAGAGGTGTAAGTTTAAATGAATTTTTGGAATATAATATAGATTCACGTGGACAGATTTTAAATAATGCAGATAATACTGGTAGAAGCCATTTAGGTGGTCTGATTAATGCCAATCCGAATCTAGGACCGAATCAAGCAGCAGGGCTTATAGTTTTACAAGTTAATGGAGCAAATAAATCGAAAATAGAAGGGTATTTAGAAGCTTTAAGTAGAAAAAAAGTTGATGTAATTTTAAGTAATGAAAATGGTATATATTTTAATAATTCTGGAACTATAAATATAAGAAAATTTACTGCTACAACTGGAAAAATAAAATTAAAAGACGGAGATTACATAGGTATAGATGTAAAAAGAGGGAATATAGCCATTGGAGAAAAAGGTTTAGATTTGACTAATGCAGATTATGTCGAAATTCTTTCTAAAACACTTGAAATAGCTGGTAATGTAGTTGCAAAAGATGAAATGAAAATTATTGCTGGTACCAATGAAGTGAGTAAAGATGGTAAAATAACTAAAAATAACTCAGCATCACCAGCAGAAGTTGCAATTGATGCATCAGCCCTTGGTGGAATGTATGCTAATACAGTAAAAATAATAAGTACAGAAAAAGGAGCAGGAGTTAATTCAAGTTCATTTATTATTTCAAAAGATAAAGAATTAGAAATAACAGCAGATGGAAAAGTTAAACTAAATAAGGTACAGGGAAATGGAGTAAAAGTTGAGGCTCGTGAGTTCGAACAAAATGAATTAACACATTCTACTAAAAGTATAGACATTAAGGCAGAAAAAATAAAAACTGCTGGAATTACTCAAGCTGAAAAAGAGATAAATTTAGATGGAAATGTGGAAAACAGTGGATCTATTTATACAAAAAAATATTTAAATACAAAATCTTTAAAAAATAGTGGTAATATTCAAATACAAAAAGAAATTAAAGTTAATGGAAAGTTAAGTAACAGTGGAGATATCCAGACACAAAAGGAACTAGTTGTTGCTAGAAATACTGATAACAACGGTATTATTGAAGCACAGAGCAGAATTAAAATTGGTGGGAATTTAGATAATAATGGAAAGGTATATACAAATGATAAACTTTCTGCTGAAAATGTAAAAAATAGTAAAGATATTGTTGTAATTAAAAATATAAGCATAAAAAAACTTGAAAATAGCGGCAATATTTTATCTGATGAAAAAGTAGATATTGATGGTAGCTTAACAAATAGTGGTAAAGTACAAGTATCAAAAGATATACTGGTAAATGGAGATATAGTTAATAATGGGAAGATATTGTCAAATGCTACTTTAACAGCAAAAAATACTAAAAATACAAAAGATATAATAATAAAAGAAAAAATTGATATTTTAAATACAGATAATAGCGGAACAATTGCAACTTCAGGTACGCTTAATATAGATGGAAATTTAAAAAATACAGGAATTGTTTCTGCTAACAAAGAAATACAAGTACAAAAAGATATTGAAAATGATGGACAAATTTTAACTGATTCATCACTAAAAGCTAAAGATATTGTAAATACAAAAGATATAGTAAGTATTGGGGATATTGAGGCTGGTAATGTAGAAAATGAAGGAGTATTTGAAACTAAAGGTAATATTACTTTAAGTGGAAATATAAAAAATATTGGGCAGATTTATTCTGAGAAAGAGATTGTTGCTAAAAATGTTGAGAATACTAATAAAATAACTGGAATAGGAAATATTAATGTTGATAATGTTAATAATTCAGGAAGTATAGTATCAGAAGGTTCGTTAAATATAAGTGGAAAATTAGAGAACACAGATGATATTCAAGCAAAAGGTAATATAAATGTAAAAGATAATTTAAAAAATAGTGGTGAAATAAAAAGTTTAAAATCTTTAGAAGCACAAAATATAAAAAACATCAATAAAATATTAGTTAATGAAAATGTAACTACTAATAATCTTGAAAATACTGGAACTTTAGGCGTTGGAGAAAGATTACTAGCTAATGAATCATTAAATAATACTAAAACGATTGAAGCTGGAAATATAGAGGCAAAAAATAAATTTTTAGAAAATAAGGGAGATATTAAAGCTGAAACAATTTTAGTAGATGCATTAAATGTAAAAAATGATGGAAATATACTAGTTATTGATGATGTTAAAATTGATACTAACAAATTTGAAAATAATAAAAATATTGAATCTCTAAAGGATATATTAATAAACTCTAAGTTTTTTAGTAACAGTGGAAAAATTGCATCAAATAATAAGATTGATGTAAATAACCCTAAATTTCAAAATAGTGGTGAGATCTTATCTAACTATATTAAACTTAATAATTTAGAAGATTTTAAAAATAGTGGAAGTATAAAGGGAACAGATGTAAAAGTTGTTACTTCTAGTGATATAGATTTGATAGGAACAATACATGGAGAAAACAACCTATCAATAACTGGAAAAAATATAATAAATAATGGGAAAACATTAGGAAATGGAGATTTTTTCTTAAATACAGAAAAATTTATCAATAATAAAGATCTTCTATTTAAAAACATTAATATAAATTCTAAAGGAGATATTGAAAATAATAGTGTAATTAATAGTGATGTAATATCTATATCTTCAAATAATTTTGTGAATAATGATTTAATAGCAGCTTTAAACAATGCTAATATAATTTCAAAAGGAAAAATAACGAATAATGAAGGAAAAACTATATTTGCAGGAAATAATCTAAATATACAAGCTAAAGAGATGTTAAATTCTAAAGGAGAATTATTAGGAAAAAATATTTCTATTATAGCAGATTATTTAAAAAATGATATAGGATTAATTCAAGCTGAAAATGATATACACATTAGTTCATTAAAGTTTGAAAACATAGGAGAATCTTTAGATTTAGATAGATATGAAAGCTATTATGTAACTTGGGATGGGAAAATAATAGAAGAAAGTGAAATAGACAACTGGAACAGACAGATTAGTCCTCATATAAAAACAAGAAGAGGTAGTGGAGGCTCTGGTTCAAAGGTAAGAAGAGACCAAAGAAAAGCATATAAAGAAGTTGTAGATAATGTAACAAATGATAAATACAAGTCTTTGTTATTTCCAAAATATACAGAATTAGTTAGAGGATATCTTGGGAATGAAGGAGAATATACAGAAAAAACAGGAAGTGCAAGAATACAAGATATTCCTTTGCTAGAAAAAGCTAGAAGTTTAGGGAAAACTAATTATGCAAAAGTTCAAGCAGGGAATAATATATTAATTGATTCAAAAATTGGGAATGTAGGAGAAGTAGTAAATAAAGATGCCATTATCTCTGCAGGAAATAATGTAGAAATAAAAGCAGACAAGGTTTTAAATATAACATCAGTTGGTGAAAAAGTAAAAGTTAAAACTGGGGAAGAATCTATCTTTATAAAGTATCATAGAAAAAAACGACGTTTTAGAGGAGATAAAATAAGTGGACAAGTTACTTATAGTAGAGGATTTGCAAATGACTATATAACTAAAAAAGTAAAGAAACTTGATGAAAATGGAAAACCTGTAATGCGTAAACGTTTTGGTAGATTAAGACCAGTTTATGTAAAGGTAACTGAATATATAGGAAGATATGCTTATGTAACTGGAAAGCCAAGTATAATTGAAGGAAAAAATATAATTATTGATAACTCTAAAATTGTAAAACAAGGAATTGAAGAGGCAAATGGAAATATAAATTCTGGTAGAGTTGAAAATAGCTTGATAGATAAGGCTTTTGATATAACAACTGGAACATCAAGTACAAATCAAAATTTAACTTTTGATAGAAATTTAAATAACAAAGGGACATTAGATATATTAGCAAGAACAGAGGTAGTAAGTAATACAAGAGATATTGAAAATATAATAAAAACTGGAAAAATAGATATATTGCCTGAAAATCCAAGTGCTTTATTTATAAAAAATGTATCTCCAGATGCTAAATATGTACTAGAGACAAGAATAAAGTATACAAGTATAGGGAATTATTATGGAAGTGATTATTTCTTAAGTAGAATAGGATATGAAGAAAAATGGGATAGAGTAAAAAGACTTGGAGATGCCTATTATGAAAACAGCTTAATTGATAAAAATATTAGTGATAAATTAGGAACTAGATTTTTAAATGGTGAAATTGTATCAATGAAAAATCTAATTGATAATGCCAAAGATGAATCAATTAAGTTAGGACTTAAGATAGGAGAACCATTATCTACAGAACAAAAGGAAAACTTGAGTAAAGATATTGTATGGTATGAATTAGGTGAGTTTTCTGGAGAAAAAGTTTTAATACCTAAGGTGTATTTATCTAAGAAAACTCTAAGTACTATTAATGGGGATAGTAGAACAAAAATAGTAGGAACAAATTTAGTGAATATACAAAGTAATGAGCTATATAATAGTGGCTTAATTGGAAGCAATGAAACAACTTTTGTAAAAGGAAACAATATATTCAATAGAACACTTACAAACCAAATAGGTGAAATAAAGGGAAATAAAACAACTTTAGTAGCAGCAAAAGATATAGAAAATATAGGCGGAAAACTATTAGGAAAAGAAGAGTTAACGCTAATTTCAAAAGATGGAGATATACTTAATAGTGCAACAACTTCAGAATTTAATCAAAATTTTGGTGAAGTGAATAGAAGTGAATACTCACAAATTAAAAATGTAGGAGAAATTTCATCAGAAGGAAAGTTAGATATTGTAGCAAATAACTATATAAGCACATCTAGTAAAACAAATGCAAAAGATTTAAATATACTTGCTAAAGAAGATGTAAAGATTTCATCTCAAGAAGTAAGTGGAGAACAAAAATTTGGAAAAGATGGAAATAACTTTAATTCTTATGCTTTTGAATCAAACATAGGTTCAAATATAAATTCAGAAAATTTAAATATAAATGCTAAGAATTTAAATATTAAAGGTTCTGCAGTTATTACAAAGAATGCTAACTTAACTGTTGATAGAATAAATATAGATTCAAATGTTGACAAAATAGATACTGAAAGTAGATCAAAATCAAAAGGATTTTTAAGCTCACATTCTAAGACAGAAATACAACATAGTGAAAATAATATTGCAGGAACATTGTATGTAGAGAATAAAGGAATAATAAATGGCGATGTAAATGTAGTAGGAAGTAACTTAGTTTTAGGAAAAAATAGCTATATAGCTGGGAAATTAACAACAGATTCTAAAGCTACATATAATAAATATATTTTTGAAGAGAAGAAAAAAGGATTATCTTTTAGTTTAAGCAAAAATAGTTTTAATCTAGCTTATGGGAAAAATCAATTTAACTATGATGAAAAAGATAAGACAAATATTAAATCAAATCTTGTTCTAGGAGATGGAACAGTATTAAATAAAGGAGCAGAAATAACTGCTACTAATTTTAATCATGGAAATATCGCAATTAATAACGGTGATGTAATATATGGTGCAAGAAAAGATGAAAGAGAAGTAAAAATAAGCACAAAGAAAAGTAGCTTTGGAATATCTGGAAATGTAAGTTCACCAGCCTTAGAAAGAGCAAAACAAGGAGTTAATGCATTAAAACAAATAGGAAATGGAGATGCACTTGGTGGACTTGTAAATGTAGGAAACGTTGTGACTGGTACTGTTGATGGCTTGGCTTCTAATATTAAAACAAAAAGTGGAACACAAGCAACAGCAGAAGACATACAAAATAATAATTTTATAAGTAATAATAATTTCTATATACAAGCAGGTATAAGTACTGGATATAGTAAATCAAAACAAGAATCTAAATCCCATACAGAAAAAGCTGTTGTAACAGACATTAAAGGGCTTGATGAAAATGCAAAAATAACTTACAATGATAGTAAGAATATAAAGTATCAAGGAACTCAAGCGCAAGATACTACATTTGTATATAATAATGTTGAGAATATCACAAAAGAAGCTGTTAAACTTAATAATTATTACAAATCTAAGGGAAATTCTAGTGGAATAGGTTTAAGTGTAGGATTAACAGGCAATGAACCCTCTATTTCATTGAATGTAAATGCTTCAAAAAATAAGCTAAATACAGATGAAACAGTTTATCAAAATGGAAGTTTTGTAAATGTAAATGAAGTTCATAATAACACCAAAAATATGCAACTTTCAGGCTTTACTCAAATAGGTGGAAAAGTAACAGGAAATATAGAAAACTTGAATATTGAGTCTAAGCAAAATACTTCCAAAACAAAAGGAGATACAAAGGGTGCAAATCTAGGAGTAAACCTATTATCAGTAACACCAAGTGGAAGTATAAGCGCAAGTAGAACAAGTGGAAATAGAAATTTTGTTGATAATCAAAGTACATTTGTAGTTGGAAAAGATTCTAATTTAAAAATAGGAAATGTAGATAATACAGCTTCTATAATAGGAACAGCAGATAATGGTAAGATTGTAATAGAAAACTACACTGGAAAAAATCTTGAAAATTCTGATAAATTAAAAACAGTTGGTGGTTCAGTAGGCACATCAGGAGCAGGGTTCAATTATTCTAATTCGGAAAAAGAAGGAATAGCGAGAAATACAGTTGTTGGAAATGTTGAGATAGAAAAATCAAGTGGAGATACAATCAATAGAGATTTATCAAAAGCAAATGAAATAACAAAAGATAGCTCTAGTTCAACAAATGTTTATGTAGAAGATAACTTAGTAAAAGCTATTACAAATCCAGAAGAATTTAAAAATAAAATAGAAGTTGCAAAAATAGAAGTTGATTCTTTAAAAGGAACAGTAACAAAAACAGTAGAAAATATTATTGTTGGCGATAAGAGTCAAGATAAAGGAAATCCTGAAAGAAGAAGTTTAACTGAAATAAAAGAATCAATTATAAGAACTCAAACAGCTCCAGAAATAGAATTAATTGCAAAAGAAAAAGATTTTTCATCAAAAGAAGTTCTAGAAAAATTAAAGATAAAGGCAATAGAAAAGTTTGATGTAAATAGTTCTAAGCTTCCAGAAGGGGTAAAAGAAAGAAAAGAAGAGCTTAATGCTGAAAATAAAGAATTAGTTGCTTTTTATGATGAAACAACAAATAAGATATTTATCAGTAAAGATATTAAAGACAAAGCAGAAATAAGAGCGCTTATTGCAAGAGAATGGAAAATATCTGAAGATTTAAAAGATAAAAAAGGAAAATCTAATGATAAGGGCGAATTGAGAGCAACAGTAGCAGGAGAAATAGCGTATGAAGAAATAAAGAGCAGAGCAAAAAAAGGAGAAGTAAGCGAGTTCAATATTTCTAAGTTAAATGATGCTGTGATGGATAAAGATAGTGTTGTAACTTCGGATAGATATCTTAATAAAACCCGTGGTGAAATTGAAAGACAAATAGCAAATATTAATTATTACTATAATGTTATTAATAATGAAAATGCTAGAGCTGAAACAATTGGAAAAGATGAAGAATTTGATAAAAAAAATCTTGAATATAAAGCAGAATATGAAAAAAAATTAGCAAACATAGATAAAGTAGTCCAAATATCAGAGTTAGAAGAACATTATAGAATAATTGAAATTCCTAGATTAGAAGAAAAGTTAAGTACAGTAAAAGATAAAAATGAGAAAAAAGCATTGGAAAGTCGTTTAAATCTGTTAAAAGATGAAAGAGATACATTAGAAGGTTTTCTCAGAAGTAATAACTTAATAAATAAAAATTTACTAGAAGGTCTGGCAGAAGGTGGAGCGAAAGGTCTAATAAAAGGCGCAATTTTTGAAGTAGGTTCAAAAATTAGTAATGTACCTTCTTCAGCTTTAATGTTTTTAACAATGTCAACAGAATTAAATAACTATGAAGATAGTGCTTTGTATATGCTAAACCCTATATCAAAAGAAGAAGCAAAATACATAAGTGAAAATTTCCCAGAGTATTACTATGCGCATAGAATAGGTGAGAGAGTAGAAGAAAATCAAATTTCTTGGGATAAAGAAAAAAGAAATGCTTCAATAGCAGATTTTTATAAGAATTCAAGAGGAGTACTAGCAAAAGAAATAGGGAATTCAATAGGAGAAGTAGCAGGCTTTACTGCAGGTGGAATAGCAACAGATAAAGGAATAAACACAGTTAATAAGCTGGTTAATCAGGGTGGAATTATAAAGGGAGTAAATACAACTTTACCTGCAATTCCGAATGAAAAGACTTCTTTTATATCTAATAATGGTAGTATTATAAATAATCAAAAATTACTGCCAGTTAGTGCGAATAGAGAAATAATTAAGCCAGACTTCTATGTTGGACCAAGTGGAGCAAGTAGTACGTTACCATCAACTGCATATAGATATATGGATTCTAAATGGTATGATACAACAAAAGAAACAATGTCAGGCCCATTATCTTATTTTGGATTTGAGAAATTTGATAATGCTTATCAAGTAAGAGATGGATATCAAATAGCATATGATTATTATAACCGTAATAATATTCCAAGGGTTTGGAGCGATACTTCTATAAGAGGAAGATTTGATACCTTACAATTATATGATAATAATAAAGGAATCCCAAGTGTTGGAATACCAAAAACGTATGGAGATAATGGAAAAGAATTTAAACCATTTACAATATCTTACGCTGAATATCAAGGTAGAGCATTAAGCAGCAAAACTGTTAATAAAACCATTCCAGAAACTATAAAAGCAAATAGTGAGACAGGGAATATAATTGGAAAAACTGTAAAAAATACAGATAAAAAGGTAAGTTCTGAAATTAAAGAAACAGTAGTTAAAAATATTGATAATAAGGTTTCAAAAGTAGTATCTAAAACAGCTAATAATAGTAAAAAACATTTATTGAAAAAAGAAGATACTTTCGAAAATATCATATCAATGTCAAGTGAAAATACTACTTATGTAACTAAGAATAATTTAGGTGCTAAATTAGTGACAGAAAATGCATATAAACTAACAGATGATACTTCAAAATATGCTTCTATAATAGATGATATTATAAAAAATGGAGATCCAACAGGTATAAAAATAGAAAAAATAGTTAATGATATATTAAGAGAGAATTCTAATTTTGTAATTCTTAACGGAAAATATGGTTCTAACAATGGAATAGATCATTTATTTTTAAATAAAAAAACAGGAGAAATGTGGGTAATAGATAGTAAACAAATAGGAAAAGCAAAAACTTATGAAGCTGGAGCTATAAGAGTTGCTGAAAATGCTGCTAAAGATCAAAGACAACTATCTGAAAATTGGATAAAGGCAGTTGCAAATAAATTACCTAAAGAAGAAAAAAATATTTTGGAAAGTGCTATCAAAGACAAAAAAATTAGAACAGGAGTAATAGGAGTAAATAAAGAAACAGAAGATATTTTATTTATTCCAATAAAAATAAAAAATAAAAGTAGGAAACAACAGTAAAGGAGATAGAATATGTTGGTAGGAAAAAAGAAAAGAGAAGAGAGAATAGAACATTTATTAAGTAACTTGGAAAGTTATATTGAAGGTGAAAGTTACGGATTATCTTTAATTAAAAAAAAGGAAGGGAATCCTTTAGCGTGTATGTACTTTAATGGGGCTCTTTATGAACATAAGGCTTCATATAGTTTGTTATTTGATAAAGATATTGAAAGTTTTAAAAAACATATGTATGTGTATGGAAAACTACAACTTATGAGTAGTGATACTAGAGGCTTTTTAAGAGGTAGTAGAATAGATTTTTGGGGACTGTTAATGTCTAATAATAGAGAGATATTAGATTTTATCGTTAGAAATATAGATATTGTAGCATACGAATATAAAAAAGATAAATATATAAAATCAAGTGCGTATAGCTTTCTGTCAAGAACGATGCTTTTAGCAATAAAGGGAGATTGGGAAGATGTCATAAAAAGAGCTAATATATATTTAGCAAATCCACCAAGAGATTCTTATTATAAATATACATATTTAGAATTTGAGTTTTTAAAAGCACTTGCAGAAAAGAATACAGAAAAAATGAAAGAAGCATTAGATAAGTTATTAGATATAAAGGTAGCTAGAAAAATATTA
Organism: Fusobacterium sp. DD2; assembly: GCF_018205345.1. Taxonomy (NCBI): domain Bacteria; kingdom Fusobacteriati; phylum Fusobacteriota; class Fusobacteriia; order Fusobacteriales; family Fusobacteriaceae; genus Fusobacterium; species Fusobacterium sp. DD2. The sequence goes on along the minus strand of NZ_JADRHM010000065.1, from coordinate 907 downwards.
AATGATATGGATGTAGCATTTGATTTTTATCTTCATATATTTGTAATAATGTATGCAAAGATAGCTATGTATCATGGATATGATTTGGGAATTGACAGTGAAATAGCACCTAAAGAATTAATAGATATAACTCCAGCTAATGAATATCCAGAACCATATGATTTTATGAAAAAGTTTGATTTAAAAACTATTACACCAGAAGAATGGAAGGATTGGATATACGAGTATTATCCTGATAAAAAAGAATTATTAATGGACGAAGAAGACGGATGTTTTATTTAATAACTAGGAGGAAAATAGAATGGCAGATATGACAGATGTATTATTAAAAATAAAATATAGAAAAGGAGGAGAACTTCATGATGATGATTTGCTAGAAGATATAGATATGTATGATGCAATATCAGATATGGGAGTTAATGGAATAGATTATCAAAGTGAAAAAAATCTAATTTTAAGAACAAATGCAATGAATTATTATCCCTTATCCTATGAAAAGGAAAATAAACTAAGAGATTATTTATTTGAAATATCAAGGGAAAAGGGAATAGAAGAGATATATATAATATTTTGTGAGTACTCATATGCACTGGATGTAATTAGATATGGAATAATACATATAGATGTTAGAAATACACAGGCAAAAATTGATATAAAGAAGGAAGAAAACTATACAAAGGTATTTAAAGAGATGATGGATAAATCCTATCCAGATTTAAAATCTAAATATGGTAATTTTTTAGATGGATTATTAGAGGACGAAGCAGAATATAGGTTTGAAGAAAAGATGGATAGAATTATGGGAAAATATGCAATGACCGAATTTAAGAAGTTTTTAAAAACAGTAAAATTCGATTAAAATAGTCCCTATAAAAGAACTTGTTATAAAAGCAGTCTGAGATTGAAC
>NZ_JADRHM010000064.1 GCF_018205345.1 Fusobacterium sp. DD2 | reverse complement strand
AGAGTAAGTATAATATTTAAGAAATAAAAAAGTGTACTTGAGCAAGTACACTTTTTTAGTCTGAGCTATTGTAAAAAAAATATTTTGTGCTATTCTATTAATAGGAGCTTCCAATACATAAAAGGAGATAAGAGATTTGACAAATCAAAATAAATATGATAAGTTGTGATAAAGAAGGAAATAAATATAATTCTTTAGTAGCTGGAAAAGCATTGTATTGTAAAAAATGCCATAGTTTTCTAGTGAAAGCAAATGAAGATAATTGGTTAGAGTTTCCAAAGAATGTTAAAATCTCAAGTAATGGAGAGTATTTTAAGATAAAATGCAAATGTGGAGAAGAAACTCTATTAAAAATTAAATAGACTTTAAGACTTTAGCAACAAAGAGTCGGGATTGCAGTAATGCGTTCTCGACTCTTTTATTTTTTGCATTTTTTAGATCAGAAAATAGGGGTGAGCAATGTATACAGTTACTGCTTATAAAAAAGAAGTATCAACAATTGGAGATACTGATTTCAAAGTGATACTAGACAGATTATCAACTATGTCATTTACTAGGATAAAACAATATAAAAAAGATTTTTTAAAAAAATATCCAGAAGCAGAAATTATAGTAAAAAAAAGAGTTAGAAAGGGATGGAGAGAAATTTTTATTTAAGAGAATAATCTGAGCAAACAATGAAGACTACTACACTTATATAACCCTCTTTCTAAGTATATAGTTTATTTATAGATATCCATTAGTTTGTATGTAGTCTGGTTGCATTTTATTATGCATTTTGTATTGTCGTGTGAACTGCTATTAAAATTTTCATTAATCGATTCATAAGTATTAACTTGTGTAGTAGTTTTCATTGTTTGTTTATATTAGGAGGGAAGTTGGATGAAATATGATTGGACTGGATAGAGCAGGTGTTTATGTAGAACTCGAAAATGTTGAGGCTGATCTTATTATACTTGGTATACGAAAAAAATTCCCTCAGGCTGAACCTAGAAAGTTAGCAGGGGCAACACAAACTTTTAAAATAAATACAAGAAATATAAATGAGATTAGAGTTACAGATAGATTCTATAAGGTATTAGTGCGAATTGATTTTTCTTATCCACGATATTTTGATGATGACAATCTTATTCCATTAGCAACAGATATTCAGAAACAGGAAGTAGAAAATGACTTATGTGAATTAATTTATGAAATATCCTTACAAAAGTTCAAAAGAGAATTTTTATTTTATGATTATTTTGAGTTATGTACCCAGGAGAATATACAGAGCTTTTATTCATATCATAATATTATTTCACTTTTTTATAAGGCATTGAAACGAAAGAATGATGTGAAAATAGGAACAAGATATGAAGATTATGATTTAAATTCTGATTTTTTTTATTCTACAGGCTTCAGCTTTCAAATGACACCAGGTTGGAAGATAAAATTATATAACAAAACTATAGAACATAATAAGCATAATGAAGAAAAAATAAAAGGTGGAACCATTCGTTTAGAACATCGTCTCACAAGAAGTTTGATTATACGATATTGTGGTGATTCTAAAGTATCAAATATAAAGATATCAGATTTAAAAAATATGATTGTAAATCAATTAAGTCCAATACTTTTTTCTTATTTAAAACAAGAATTAGAGAGAGATGTTGGTATTTTATATAACAATTTTAAAGCATTTACAAGTACAGAACTTCCATCGCTGGTGAGAGATCATCAGGAACACATTCTTGATGAAAAAATAATTAACTATGTTGTTTCAAAAAATTCAAATAAAAGTAGAGCACAAATTTTTAGATATCGTAAAAAAATAAGAGAAGCTCTGGCTCAATATCAGTCTAGAGGTAGTCCAAAAAGGCAGAATTTTGGGAATATTGAAAGATTAGAGATATTCCTGAATAAGATATTACTATTAAATAAAAAGGTTAAGTTTAATTATGAAGATGGCTTAACCTTTAGTGTTACCTAAAAGTATCATAAAAGTGAGACTTTTTTGGAGCGTTTTTTTGAAGAAATTACCTAAAATAGAGGACTTATATGAAATCTCTTACGCGATAATATATATAAAGCACTTTAATCCTGAAAGTAAACATTTAAATAATCTTAAAAGTAAAAGGAAAAGAAACGAAATCAAGAATCATGTTCAAGGAGGTGTATTCATGTTAAAAGTAAGTGAATTAGAAGGAACAAAGCAACAAGCACTGTTATTATTCATTCAGTTAAGAGAAAGCAAATTTGGGAAGACCAAGAAAGCAAAGATAGAAGAAATAGCCAAGAGAATACATAAACCATATAAAACTATAGATACCTGGATAAGAAAATATTTAAAAAATTTTGAAGAATATCTATCTGAAATTGTAGATAAAAAAACTTTAAAAGTCTTAGATTTTAAGGGGTTGACAGAAAAAGAAAGTAAATATGTATCAGCTAGAATATGCGGATATAGTAAAAAAGATGCACTTTTGTATGCTGGCTATTCAAATAAAACAAAAGCTGCTGATATTGAAAAAAGACCAAAGATACAGGCACTAATGGTAGAACTGAGAAATAATTTAAAAGAAGACGTTAAACTCTCAGCTAGTGTAGTAATCAATAGGTTAAGTGATATAGCAGATAAAAGTATGCAAGGCATAGAATACACTGAGATTGAAGAGCATGATGAAGTTAATCCAGATGGAATAAAAAAATATACTAAGAAAAATAAAAAAATTGTTGTAAGTCCTGCTGCAGCTGTTTCTGCACTAGGAACAATAAGTAAGATGTTAGGCTATGATACAGCTTTAGAATTGGATGTTACCAGCAAGACTAAGGAACTAAATGACAAGCTAACAGAACTAAAAGCAAAGAGTCTAGAGAAAGAACTTGAAAATAAAGAAGAAGTTAAGGTTTTAAAGTAAGATAGGCACCCATGTTTTACCTAGGTTCTGTCTAGGAATTGGGGCTTTGCGGAGCTGGCGAGCCCAAAAGTTTTCAATTTTGGGATTTTTTTCAAGATTGCCAAAAATTTTTGGGAGAAAATACAATGGTTTTGGAGGGGAAAAATGGCTGAAGTAATAGCAAGTGAAAGTAGAATAGCAAGGCTTTTTCAGTTTTCTGAAAGAAAGGTCAGAGATTATTTCAAGCAGGCAAGAGTATCCCCAGGAATGTATGATCTAGAGTTGGTAATTAAAATTTATGTTGAAAATACAAATAACTTTGATGAAATATCAGAAGCTAAAAGAGTTGATACGGAGACTAAGAAGTACAAGCTGGGCATATTGAAAAGAGAATATCATCATGTTGATGAGGTAAGCCTACTTGTAACAGACATGATAACAAGATGCAAGAGTAAATTAAATTCAATTCCAGCTCGTGCAAGTGTTGAACTACTTAATATATCGGAACCCAGAGAAATGGAGCAAAAGCTAAAGAAGTTAATCAATGAATGCTTAAAGGAATTATCTACGTATGACAAGCTAAGTATGGAGGATATAGAAATTGAGACAGAAGAAGATTAAAAAAATAAAAAAGAATACTTTTAAGCTCTTTGTTGATTTACTAAAAAACTTTGAACCAGTTCCAGATTTGACGGTAGGAGAATGGGCTGATAGATACAGAATACTTAGCAAAGAAAGTTCAGCTGAACCAGGGAGATGGAGAACCGATAGAACTCCCTATATGATTGATATATTTAACTGTATTACAGATAGTGTAACTGAGTCTGTAACTATAATGAGTTCAGCTCAAATAGGTAAAACTGAAATGTTATTAAACATATTAGGAAGGTATATTCATTTGGATCCATGTAGTATCTTATTTGTTCAGCCAACAGTAGACGATGCAAAAGCTTTTTCTAAAGAGAGAGTAGAACCGATGATTCGTGATACAAAAATCTTAAGACGGCTTATAAAAAAGGCAAATAAAAAAGCAGAAGGAACAGTTCAAGGAAAAATGTTTCCAGGAGGATTTGTAAGGTTTGTAGGAGCTAATAGTCCAAGTGGATTAGCAAGTAGACCTATTAGGATAGTTCTATTGGATGAGGTTGATAGGTTTCCACAGTCAGCAAAACAGGAAGGAGACCCAGTACAGCTTGCTGAAAGAAGAACAACAACATTTTTTAATAAAAAACTATTGAGAGTTTCAACACCTACTGACGATACAACTAGCAAAATTAAAAAATTGTTTTTACAAGGGAGTCAAGAAGAATGGAGTTTACCTTGTCCACATTGCAATGAGTATCAGGTACTAAAGTGGGAAAACATAAAAGATGACAATGGAGTTATAAAACTTGAATGTACACATTGTGGATGTCTAGCAGAAGAAAGAGAATGGAAAAAAGATAACCAAAAAGCTGGAAAATGGGTAGCGAAATTTCCACAAGAAAAAAAGCATAGGAGTTTCCACATGAATTCTTTAGCATCACCATGGAGAACTTGGAAGGATATCTACGAGGAGTATTTACAGGTAAAAGATGATGATATGAGAATGAGAGCATTTATAAATACGGTACTTGGAGAAACATTCGTACTACATCTTGAAGAACAATTAGACTATGAGGCTTTGTTTGCTAGGAGAGAAGATTATGGGGCAGAATTGCATCCAAATATCAAATATCTAACTGCAGGAGTTGATGTTCAAGATAACAGACTTGAGGTTATTGTTGTTGGTTGGGCTGAAGGTTATGAAAGCTATGTAGTTCAATATAGAGATTTTGGAGGGAATCCAGCTAAAGCTGATGTATGGTTACAACTAGACAATTTTTTAAAAAAGAAATTTGCTTTTAAAAATAAGAAAACAATTCCGATAGCTTGTACTTTAATTGATTCTGGAGGACATCATACAGGTAGTGTATATAAATATGTTTATGGAAAAGCGAAAAGAAATATATTTGCAATAAAAGGGCAAGGAGGAAACGGAATAAATGTTTTAAATGGCTTTAGAAAAACAACTAAAAAAGGAGTTCCGAGTATTAACTTATTATCACTTGGAGTTAATGCATTAAAGGATATGACGTATTCAAGATTAACTATTTTAAATGGTGATGGGACAATACATTTCCCACTTGACTCTTTAAAAGGGTGTGGAATTGATTTTTTTAAGGGTCTTACGGCAGAAGTTAAGGTAAAAAAACAAACATCTAAAGGGGAAAAAATAGCTTGGGAAGTATTACCAGGAAGAAGGAATGAACCATTGGATATTTATAACTATGCAACAGCAGCGATTGAATTACTTGGGGTTAACCTAAATAGAAAAGTGAAAAAGGAGTAAAATATGATATTTAGCAAAGAACAATGCGAAAAACATTTGAACATGTGGCTTGCAGCAGAAGAAAAAGTAGCCCAAGGACAAAGCTATACAATAGGAAATAGAAGCCTAACTAGAGTAAACGCCAATGAAATTGCTAGAAATATTGAGCTATGGGCAGATAGATTAGAAAGAGCTAGAGGGAGTACATCACCACGGATAGTAAGATTTGTTCCAAGGGGGTAGTTAATAAATGCCAGAAAAAGAAATAAAACCACAAACAAAATTAAAATTACTGAATTCAATAAATGGATATTCAAATAAAGATGATGGACATTTATCTGAATGGGTACCATGGGCTGATAGTCCAGACAATGATATTTTAAATGATTTAGATGATTTAAGAGCTAAAGCAAGACACTTGTATATGAACAATGAACTTGCTGGAGCAGCACTAAAGAAAATGAGAACAAAGATAGTAGGACCAGGTCTTGTTCCAAAACCTGCTATTAATTATAGAATTGCTAAGATTAGTAGAGAACAAGCTAGAGAATATGAAAGGATAATTAAAGCTAAATTTAATGCTTGGGCCAATTCTACAAATGCTGATTTTAATAGAATGCATGATTTTTATACATTACAAAGTTTAATTCAAATGTCTTGGATAATGAATGGCGATGTATTTGTCATACCAAAAAGAAAAAAAAGAAAAGGAGTAGATATTGAGTTATGCTTACAACTACTCGAAGCAGATAGAGTATTAAACCCTGATACAAAAGTTACAGATAAAATTAAAAGTGGTATAGAAATATCAGATAATGGAGATATAGTTAATTATTATATATCTGATAAACATCCAGGAGATGGATATATAACTGTAAAAGGATACCCAGTATTTAATAGTTTAGGTGGAAGGAATATACTTCATATTTTTGAACCTGAAAGAATCGGGCAAAGAAGGGGAGTTCCATTTTTAGCAAGTATTATTTATGCAACTAAACAACTTGGAAGATATAAGAATGCAGAACTTGCTGCAGCAGTTATCAATGCAAGTATTGGATTAATAATTGAATCGAAAGATCCTGAAGGTTTTGTGAATGGAAATTTTGGGACTAACGATGAAGAAGAGAAAAAAGAAAGAACAGATAAAATAACACTAGACCATGGAGTTGGTATTATTGCAAAAGAAGGAGAAACAGTTAAAGAATTCACTACTTCTAGGCCTAACAAAAATTATAAAGAATTTGTAGATGCAATTTACGAAGAGATTGGTGCCCAATTAGAAATTCCACATGAAGTATTAATGAGTTCTTTTAAAGCTAGTTATTCTGCAGCTAAAGCATCATTAGAAGAGGCACATCAAAGGTTTTTAGTATGTAGAAAGCTATTGGAAAGAAAATTATGCCAACCAGTATATGAAGAGTTCATTCTTGAGCTTATAAGAAATGGAGATATTGATTGCCCTAATTTTTTTGAAGATAGTAGCGTCAGATATGCTTTTACAAGGTGTATTTGGGTAGGTGCTAGCAAATCATCACTGGATCCACTCAAAGAAGCAAATGCTTATGCTAAAGGGCTTGAAAATTATACAACAACAAGAAATATCATTTCAGCTGAGAGTGGATTAGATTTTGATGAGATACTAGAAGCTAGAAAAGAAGAAGAGTTATCAATAGCACAAATTCAATTAGAAGTTGAGAAAATAAAAGGAGGCATAAATGTCTAAAAAGTTTTTTGAAATAAGAAATATCTCAGAAAACACTGGAGAAATAACAATTTATGGAGAAATCTATAAATATGCTTATGAAGAGTTTGGGGATGTAAGTTCTCTTTCCTTTTCCAAAGAATTAGAAAAATTGAAAGACAAAACAAAAATAAATATAAAAATAAACTCTGGAGGGGGAGATGTCTTTGAAGCATTAGCAATTCATCATCAACTGAAGAGACTAGGAGAAAACAAAGAAGTAACAGCTTATATTGATGGTTTAGCAGCTAGTGCAGCAACATTAATTGCACTTGGAGCTAATAAAATTATTATGGGGAAAGGGTGTTATTTTATGATTCATAATCCAAGTTCCTTTATGGGTTATGCAACTATTGAAGAATTAGAACAAATGAAAGAACATCTTGAGAAAACAAAACAAAATATAATTGATTTATATCTTGAAAAAACAAATCTTTCTAGAGATGAACTAGTAGAAAAAATGGATAATGAAACATGGTTTACCTCTGATGAAGCTTTGAAATATGGTTTTGTAGATAGTATAGCTACTTATGGCACTAATACACTAAACAATATTTCAAATGTCTTAATTCCTAATATATCAAACAAAATACCTAGTGAGTTAACACAGTTAATAAATAAAAATAAGGAGGAAAAAAATATGACACTAAAAGAGCTACAAGAAAAATATCCAAATGTGTATGCGGAAGTAAAAAATAATATTACACAAGACCTAGCAAAAACAGATACAGTAAAAAAAGCTATTCAAAATGCAGTAGAAGCAGAAAGAGCAAGAATTAAAAATTTGGATGGTATTAAAATTTATTCAGAAAAAGCCAAAGAAATCGTTAATAAGGCAAAATATGAAGAAGTTAGAGACTATAAAGATGTTATCGTTGATTTATACAATCTAAATGCTGAAAAAGCTGCTAATGAAATAAATCAAGCTGAAAGAGAAAAAGAACAAGCTGGAATTAATAATATTGCATCAGGACATTTAGGAACTCCAGAAGAACAAGAAGAGTTAAATATTATCAATGCTGCTTTAGCAGAATTGGGAATAAAGGGGGAATAGTTTATGAAAGATAGTTATGAAGCAAGAGGATTATTCAGAGGGAATTATCCTTTTATAGTTCAATCATTAGGATTAAAAACAAGTGTTGAACCTGGTGATATTATTGCAATTGATAGTACTGGTAATTATGGCAAATATGATGAAAGTACTTATACGCAAGTATACGCAGTGGCAACTCAAGGAGTAACATATTCAAGTTCAACAGTAGAATGTGAAGCTGTTCTGACAGGATATTTAGTTAAAGATTTTATTAAATTTAAAGATTCAGGGACTCCTGATAAAGTTTTAAAACAAATACAGGAACTAAAAAAAGTCGGAATTATAATAGGATAATAGAGGAGGAGAAAATGGCAAATATTGATTTATATTCACCAAAAGTTGTAAGAAAAATAAGAGACGAAGCAAAACCCAAGAGAGACTTTTTAACTTCACTATTCTTTGGAAAAAAAGAAACAGTTCCAACAGAAGAGATTCTTTTAGAAATCTCAAAATCAGGAGAACACATAGCTCCATTAGTAACACCTTTGGAATCAGGAAGACCGGTAATTGATAAAACTATTTCAACTAACTTGGTAGTAGCTCCTAATGTTGGAGTGGAGTATGTACTTACACCAAAAGATTATTTTTTAAGAGATCCTGGAGAAACATTGCTAAACTCAAATTATTCACCAGCAAAAGCAGTAGGGAAAAGAATAGGCGAAATACTCCAACAACAAGAAACTTATATCGCGAATAGAGAAGAACTGATGGTATCACAGTTTTTAACAACTGGAAAGGTACAAGCAATAGCAGATGATGTTGGTTATGAAGTTGATTATGGAATGACAAATAAGTCGACTTTACAACATGGTAAAAAATGGGGAGAAACAGGAATTAATCCTTTAGCATCTTTAGATGAAGTTTTAGAAAAAGCTGAAGAGACAGGAATTATGGTCGATACTGTCGTAATGGGTAGTTTAGCAGCTCAAAAATTAATGGAATCTAAAGAGTTTAAAAAAGAGATGTTATCTAAAGATTTACAATCAGAATTTGTAAAAACAGTTTTAAGACAATATCCAGGGGTTGTATGGCTTGGAACATATAAGACATATGGCGTTGAACTTTTCAGATATTCGAGAAAATTAATAGGTAATGATAAAAAAGCAATTGATTTAATGCCGAAAAATATGATAGTTGGTGGACCAACTAAAGGTAAAATCTTATATTCACCAATTGTTAATATGGGAAAAGGAGATATCCATTTGACTTCTAGATATAGCAATGTAACTAGCCCTACTGAAAAAACTAAAAAAATTACAACAGAAGCAAGACCGGTATTACAACCATGTGATATGGATGCATACTTCTCTGTTGTAGTATGTGATGCTGAATAAGATTTCGAAACTTTCGAAATAGGAGGGAAAATGAAAGTTAAATTTTTGAGAAATTATGGAGATAATAAAATTGGAAGTACAGTTGAGATCAAATTAGAAAAAACAGAAAAAGAATATCTAATAAGCTCGAATACAGTAGAAATTATTTCAGAAGCTGATGAGAAAGATGAAAACATTGAAGATGAAATTGTAGAAGAAAATGAAATTCCAATGGTAGAAACAGAAACAAAAGAGAAGAAAACTAAAAAAGGAAAAAATAATGAGTAACTTTAAAGATATGCTTGAGGAAGATATTGATATCTTCCTCAACATAGATGAATTTGGAGAAGAGCTAGATATTGATGGAGAAAAATTCATTGGAATTATAGAGCATATAGAAAGAGATTATAGAGATCAAGATACCATATTATCAATGAATGCAATAGCTGTAGTTTTATATTTATATGACAAAAAAGAATTAAGAAAATACAAAAAAGGGAAAGCTATTACAGTAAATAATACTACTTATATTTTAAATAACTCGTATGTTGAAAATGGAATGAGAATAATGAAGTTAGAGGAGAATAGTGGTTATTAATGGATGAGAATTTTTTAGAGATTAGAGATTTAGAAAGAGCAAAAAAAATACTTGAAGATATTCCAAATGGAGTAGAAAAAGCATCCATCAGGGCAATAAATAGATCTTTAACTACTCTAAAAAAGAACTTGAAAAAAGAAGTAACTAGAAATTATGGAATAAAATCAAATGATGTTGAAAAGTCTTTGAGCACTAAAAAACCTACATATACAGCAATAAGTGGACTTATAAGGTCAAAAGCTCCAACTATTTCAATGTATAAATTCTTTAAATCACAAAATAAAAAAGGAGTTACAGTTCTCATCAAAAAGAGTGAAGGGAAACATAGAGTGAAAGGAAAAGACACCTTACATGGAATTCCTTTTGTTGCAAAAATGGCAAATGGACATTATGGAATTTTTCAAAGAAATAACAGAGTTAGGAAAGTAGAGATAAAAGACAAGAGCTATAAAACTCAAGGTTTGACACAGTTAAATACTTTGTCTATTCCTCAAATGCTTGGGAGCAATAGTGTTATGGAATATGTTAAAAATAATGGTGCTCAGGAAATGGTAGAACAAAATTTTGAAAGAGAAGTAGATAAGATTTTGAAAGGATACTATAAAAAATGAAAAATATTCTTGAATTAGAGGATGAAATAAGAAAAATTGTCGAAAGTTGTGCTAATGATATTGAGTTGACTAGAGTGGATCACGAAACGGAAGAAGAGATAAAAGATAAACTTCAAGTATTTGTTGGAGCTATTCCTCGTGAAGATTTGGATACTTTAGCACCATGTGCAGTAGTAACTACTCTAAAGGGAACAAATAGTTTAGACGAAAAAAGATTAAATACCATAGTTAGTTTGGCTATTTATAACAAGGATACTAGAAAAGGATATGAAGAGATTTACAATTTACTAGAAATAATATCTAAAACCTTAATAGAAAAAGCAATTGTTTTAGATGAGTATGAGGTTTTACCTGAATACAAATGGGAATTACCAGAGGTACAGCCTTATCCAATACATGGAATAGACATAACTTTTAATATATTAGCAAGAAATACTTATAGAAGAGATGTAGACGTGTGGGAGGAATAATGGCAAAAGAGAAAAAAGAAAAAGCAATAGAGGAGACAACACAGCAGGGAATAGATCATATTATATATTTAGGACCTAGTATAGCAAAGTATGGGCTTGTGAATGGACAGATATATATAGGGAAAAGTGATTTAGTAGAAGTCGTATTGCAAGAATATCCAGAAGCTAGAAATTTATTTGTACCAATAGATGAAAAGCTTTGTGAAATGAAAATGAGAATTGCAAAACATGGAACAGCTGAGAATATCTTGTTTAATGAATTAAAATCTAAGATTAATGGAGGTAAATAATGTTTAAACATGGAATAAGCACAAGAGAGACACCTACATCAGTAAGTGCTATTAGAGCTGAAGGAGTGGTTCCTTTTTATGTTGGAACTGCTCCAGTCAATATGGGAGATGTAAGTAATGTGAATAAAGTTGTATTGGCCAATACATATAAAGAGGCTGTAGAAGCATTTGGATATGTGCAGGACTTTGAAAACTATACTTTATGTGAAGCTATAGATGCTCATTTTAGTAAGTTTGGAGTTGGCCCAATAGTAATGGTAAACGTATTAGATCCTGGAACTCATAAAAAAAATGTATCTTCAGAATCACATCCGTTAGGAGCTAATAATACAATAATTATAAATAAAACAGGAATTTTAAAATCAAGTGTAAAATTAGACCCTCAAAAAGAATTTAAAAGTATGTTCAATGATAAGGGGGAATTGGTAATAGTAATAACTGATTCAAATTTGGAATCAACTAGAAATTTTAATATAACGTATGATTATTTGGATCCTAGCATGATAACAAAGACAGATATAATTGGTGGAATAGATGGAAGTACTGGGGCAAATAAAGGATTAGAATGTATAGAAAATGTATTTCCTAAGACTAGATTAGTACCAACACTTGTACTCGCACCTAAATGGTCAACAGATACAACAGTTGCAGCTGTGATGGAAACTAAAGCCAAACTTATAAATGGGCATTTTAAAGCATTAGCTTTGACTGATATAAGTAGTGAGAATAAAAAATATACTGATATTCCAGGAATAAAGGAAAAAACTAATCTTAATTCAACTTACTTAGCGACATATTATCCAAAAGTTGCTTTGGGAGATTTACAGTACCACTTATCTACCCAAGTAGCTTGTATAATTCAAAAGTTATCAACTGAATCCGATGGAATACCTTATCAATCTCCATCAAATGTAAATTTAAAGGCTGATAGAGCATGTTTAAAGGATGGAAGTGATGTATTTTTAGCAATTAATCAGGCCAATTATTTAAACGGACAAGGAATAGGAACTGCTCTTAATTGGATAGGAGGATGGAGAGCTTGGGGTAACAGAACAAGTTGTTATCCAGCCAATATGGATCCTAAAGATAACTTCATAAGTTCAAGAATGATGTTTAATTTTTTAAATAATACTTTGGTAACTAATTTTTGGAATAAAGTTGATAAACCAACTAATTTAAATTTAATTAAATTTTTTAAAGATACAATAAATATTTGGTTAAATGGTTTGCAGGCTATGGGAGTTCTACTAGGTGGAAGAATAGAGTTTAGAGAAGAAGATAATCCTTTAACATCATTATTAGATGGAAAAGTAAAATTTAAAATATATTATACACCACCATTACCACTAGAATCGGCAGAATTTGATTGTGAGATAGATGTAAATTACTTCAATAATTTATTTGCATAGGAGGATAAAAAATGGATGGGAAAATACCTGAAAAATTAGCGAATTATAGAGTTTTTGTAGATGGGAAAATGTCAGAAGCTGCAATAGTAGATGTGGATTTACCAGAAATTAAATTTATGTCAGAAAATATAACTGGGGCAGGAATACTTGGAGAAATTGAAAGTGTAACAACAGGGCATACAAGTGCTTTAACTCTTACATTAAATATTAGAACTCTTAAAGATGAAGACTTCACTGTACTTGAACCTCGTGCTTATAACCTAGAGCTCAAAGCAGGAATACAGTCATATAACAGAACTGCTGGAAAAATTGAAACTGGTAAATATAACGTATTAGTAAAAGGATTTCCTAAAGGAGTCACTTTAGGGAAAGCTGCTGTAGGAAAACCTACTGATAGTAAAAGAGAGTTCACAGTTAATTATATTAAAATTGAATTAGATGGTAAGGAAGTATTAGAAATTGATAAATTTAACATGATTTGTAAAATAAATGGAACAGACTTTTTAGCTGATTTAAGAGCAGCAATAGGAATGTAGGAGGGTAAAATGAAATTTGAATTAAAGAAACATTTGGTAATAGGAGAAAATGATATAAAAGAAATCGAACTTAAAGACGATGATTTTACTGCAGGAGTAATATTAGATGCAGAACAAAAATTTTTAAGAGATGGTGGAGTATATCCAGTTGATGAAATACAAAGTTCTAGAAAGTATCTAGCATATGTATTGTCTGAAATGACTAATATTCAATACGAAGAAATAATAAAATTAAGTATGAGTGATTTTATAAAAATAACTGACTATATAAAGGGTTTTTTCGGCAACTCGGTGTACTCAAAAATGTTGGAGCTACTATCAGAGAAATAGGAATATTATTAGCTAAAGAAACAAATACTCCAATACCATATTGGTTAAATATGCCGATTCATAAATGGGGAAATTGGATAGAGACACTGAATGAAATATTAACAAAAATAAATAAATAGTGGTTGCTTAATTGCCATCTTTTAAGTATAATTGTAAAAAGGAGATGGTAAGTATGAGGAAAAATGTAGGAGCATTAGAAGGAATAAAAGATATATTTTCATTCTTTTGGACCTGTATGGAAGTGCTTGGATACTTAATATATACTATATGTAGTAGTGCATTTTTATTGCTTCTAACAGTAATTCTCATCTTTTGGATTCTATATTAACTGAAAAAATTAAGACCACTTTTAAGTGGT